>NZ_LOAR01000024.1:0-39238 GCF_001620885.1 Klebsiella sp. D5A
CTTTGGCAACGATGGCGTCGATCTGTTCCTGCGTAAATTCTTGCGCCATTACAGAGGTAAGCGGAAAAAACGCGGCGATAACCGCCATGGTTAATGGAAGCTTTTTTATCATTGTCATGAGTTTCTCAATATAGGTTAATTTTATTCAGACAATAACCAGCCTATTCTGAGCTGACAGAATATGTCGCTATCATCAGAACAAGTTATTTTTTATTTTGTACGGTCACAGAGGCATTACACAATTATCGCTACCTTCCCTCCTTCGCTGGTATTAAACAGGTGGTCTTTCGCCACTGAAAAAAAGCACAGCACGAACCAATAAACGCTATTTTTCGGCAGCGGACAAACAGCGTAATACATGCCCCCGCAGGGGCATGTCAGCAAAAATTAACCAAAGATATAGGTATTGACGAGATTTTCGAGTAATTCCTGACGCCCGCTGTGAGGCTGCGGATTCAGATTATGCTGCTCAGCGTACCGGGCAATATTATCCAGCGACATCTGCCCGGTCATAATTTTCTGCCCCAGCTCGCCCTGCCAGCCGGCATAGCGTTTTGCCAGACCCTGCTCGAGCTTGCCATCCTCAATCATGCGCGCGGCCAGCTTAAGGGACAGCGCCATCACGTCCATGGCGCCAATATGGCCATAGAACATGTCGTATTTGTCGGTGCTCTGCCGACGGACTTTGGCGTCAAAGTTCAGGCCGCCGGTGGTGAATCCCCCGGCTTTGAGGATCTCGTACATCACCAGGGTATTTTCTTCCACGCTGTTCGGGAACTGGTCCGTATCCCAGCCGAGCTGCGCATCGCCGCGGTTGGCATCAACGGAGCCAAAGATCCCCAGCGCGATGGCGCTGGCGATTTCATGGTGGAAAGAGTGCCCCGCCAGAGTGGCGTGGTTGGCTTCAATGTTCACCTTGATCTCATTTTCCAGACCAAACTGCTTCAGGAAACCATACACCGTCGCGACATCGTAATCGTACTGATGCTTGGTGGGCTCCTGCGGTTTCGGCTCGATAAGCAGCGTGCCGCCAAAGCCAATCTTATGCTTGTGCTCCACCACCATCTGCAGGAAGCGGCCAATCTGCTCACGCTCCTGGCGCAGGTCGGTATTAAGCAGCGACTCGTAACCTTCGCGGCCGCCCCACAGCACATAGTTTTCGCCGCCGAGCTGCTGGGTGGCGTTCATGGCGGTCACTACCTGCGTGGCCGCCCAGGCAAACACCTCCGGATCGGGATTGGTCGCCGCTCCGGCGCCATAGCGCGGGTGGGTAAAGCAGTTGGCGGTGCCCCACAGCAGTTTCACGCCGGTTTGCTGCTGTTTCTCCGCCAGCACTTCGGTCATCACGGCGAAATTGTGCAGATATTCTTTCAGCGACGCGCCTTCTGGCGAGACGTCGACATCGTGGAAGCAGTAATACGGCACGTTGAGCTTGTAGAAAAATTCAAACGCCACGTCCGCTTTGCGTTTGGCCATTTCCAGCGCATCGCCCGCGGCCTGCCAGGGACGCTCAAACGAACCGGCGCCAAACATATCCGCGCCATTCCAGCAGAAGTTATGCCAATAACAGGCGGCAAAACGCAGATGCTCTGCCATGCGTTTTCCCAGCACGATTTCATCCGGATTATAGTGGCGAAACGCCAGCGGATTATCGGTTTTGGGTCCGGCAAAGCGAACGCGATCTACCTGGTCGAAATAGGTCTGCATGATGAACTCCGAAATTGAGAAACAGGAAAATTAACAACTGTGACACATCGTGTATTCTCATCGTCGGTTGCTCAATTACGTTATTTCACTCAGCGATTGAGAAAATGCTCAAATGTGAGCCATCTCGCAAATAAAACTATTTTAAATATCTCGCTTCGCGCGCGTATAGCGTACACTTCCTGGGGAATTCAGGTATCCATACCAAATTAAAATGCCGATTTTGTCACAATGTCTGCCTGCCAAAAAATTAGGGGCGGATAACGATTCAACGCAGGCGATACAGGCCTTTGCTTCGAGGATCACAGAAGTAAAAAAACATAATTACGTAATTTAAAAACGTAATAGATTCTTCCAGGTCAACTGTGTCAGAAAGTGTTTCACCTACACAAAACAAACCGGAGTCTGCTTAGAATGAGTAAAAACATAATGCACAGTCGGCATGATGAATATCATAAATTAACCCGCGGAGAACGAATTGGTTATGGCATGGGCGACTTTGCGCAAAACCTGGTTTTCGGCACAATTGGGGGTTTTCTGGCTTTGCATATGCTGACGGTAAATACCATCAGCACGGCAACGGCAGGCTTTATTTTTCTTTTTGTCCGCATCATTAATGTGTTTTGGGATCCGATGGTCGGAACCTATGTGGATAAAAGAACCTCGAAGGCGGGGAAATATCGCCCCTGGCTGTTAAGAGCCGGCGTGCCGCTGGTGATCCTGTCGGCATTACTGTTCGCGCCAATCCCTGGGGTGAAAGGTTCGGTGGCTTTCGCCTTTATTATTTATCTGGCGCTGGACCTGGTTTATTCCTTAGTCAATATTCCCTATGGCTCGCTGAATGCGTCACTGACCCGCGACCCGGAATCGATCGATAAGCTGACCAGTACCCGCATGATGCTGGCCAACAGCGCCAACCTGCTGGTCTATACCCTGTTCCCGATGTTTGTGCAGATGGCGGCGCCGAAAGATCGCAGCCTGAAAGACACCGGCTTTTTTGGCCTTGAGCTGAATCTCGGCAACTATACCGATCCGTCGGCGAACTACGCCTGGTTTGGCGTGTACGCCATCTATATGATCATCGGCGCGGTGGCCCTGTTTATTTGTTATAAATTCACCAAAGAACGCGTTGTCGCGACCGCCGAGCAGACCGCCAACGTCAAAACCACCGACCTTTTCCACGAACTCAGACATAACCGCCCGCTGGTTATTCTCGGCATGTTCTTTATGCTGGCCTTTACCTTCATGTTCTTCATGAACACCGTTAACGGCTTCTTCAACCAGTTCGTCGTCGGCCATTCCGAATGGATGGGCGCCGTGGGTCTCGTCGCGTCTATTCCCGGCATCGCCTTCCCGGTGTTCTGGCCGAAACTGAAAAAAATCTTTGGTAAAAAAGGCTTCTTCCATCTGTTCCTCGCCATGTTCATCGTCGGCGAACTGCTGACCTACGTCTGGTCCCGCGAAGGGATGCACGACGCCCTGTGGCTGGCCTACATCGCCACCTTTATTAAACAGTGGGGCTTAACCTCCGCCACCGGCTTTATGTGGGCGCTGGTACCGGAAGTCATCGCGTATGGCGAATTAAAATCAGGCAAACGCAATGCCGCCATTATCAATGCCATTATGGGACTCTTCTTCAAGATCGGCTTCACCATCGGCGGCGCTATCCCGCTGTGGCTGCTGGCGGTGTATGGATTTAATGAAAGCGGCGCCGTGCAGAGCGCCAGCGCCATCGACGGGATCATTATGACCGCGGTGTGGATCCCGATCGCGCTGGCCGCTATTTCGATGGTGATTATTCAGGTTTATCCGATCTCCGATAAACATGTTACCGACATTAACCGTCAGCTGGATGAGATCCGCGTGTAGTTAAAAAAATTATAAATCAGACCGATTCGTCACTTTCCATTTTAAAAGGTGTAATGAAATGTCACTTATTCAAAACCCGATATTACGCGGCTTTAATGCCGACCCCAGTATTATTCGCGTCGAGGATACGTACTATATTGCCAACTCGACGTTTGAGTGGTTCCCGGGCGTGCGTTTACATGAGTCGAAAGACCTGAAAAACTGGAACCTGCTGCCTTCGCCGCTCTCCACCACCACCCTGCTGGACATGAAGGGCAACCCCTCCTCCGGCGGCATTTGGGCGCCGGCGCTCTCCTGGGCCGATGGGCAATTCTGGTTGGTGTATACCGATGTGAAGGTCACCGAAGGCGCCTTTAAAGACATGACCAACTACCTGACTACCGCGAAGGA
Source organism: Klebsiella sp. D5A (assembly GCF_001620885.1). Taxonomy (NCBI): domain Bacteria; kingdom Pseudomonadati; phylum Pseudomonadota; class Gammaproteobacteria; order Enterobacterales; family Enterobacteriaceae; genus Klebsiella; species Klebsiella sp. D5A. The sequence continues at coordinate 3,964 of NZ_LOAR01000024.1, forward strand.
TATTCGGGGCCCGTGGAGCGACCCGATCAAGCTGAACGGCGTCGGGTTTGACGCCTCGCTGTTCCATGACGACGATGGCCGGAAATATATCGTCCAGCAAACCTGGGATCACCGGGAGTACCATCATCCCTTCGATGGCATTACCTTAACGGAGCTGGATACCAACACGCTGAAGTTAATGCCGGAAACCGCGCGCACCATTTACCGCGGCACCGCCGTGGCGCTGGTCGAGGGACCGCACCTCTATAAACTGAACGGCTACTACTATCTGTTTGCCGCCCAGGGTGGCACCGTGTTTACCCACCAGGAGGTGGTGGCGCGGTCGAAAACCCTCGAGGCCGACAGCTTCGAAACCGAGCCGGGCGACGTGTTCTTAACCAACGTCGACACGCCGGACAGCTACATCCAGAAACAGGGCCATGGCGCGCTGGTCTCCACTCCGGAAGGCGAATGGTATTACGCCTCGCTCTGCGCCCGGCCGTGGAATCGCCCGGGGGAATCCATCTACGACCCGCGCGGCTGGTCAACCCTCGGCCGGGAAACCTCGATCCAGAAAGTGTACTGGGACGACGAGGGCTGGCCGCGTATTGAAGGCGGTCACGGCGGGAAAACCTTCGTCGAAGGGCCGAAAGACGCCATCTTCACCGAAAGCGCCAGCGATAATAGCCAGCAGGATGACTTTACCTCGCCAGCGCTCGACCCGAACTGGAATACCCTGCGGGTGCAGTTTACGGCCAAAATGGGCACCACCGGCGACGGCAAATTAACCTTAATCGGCCAGGGTTCGTTAGCCAATACGCATGACCTGTCGCTGATTGCCCGCCGCTGGCAGGCTTTCTATTTTGACGCCGCAGTGAAAGTAAAATTCGAGCCCTTCAGCTATCAGCAGATGGCCGGGTTAACGAATTACTATAACGACCGCCACTGGAGCTTTGTCTTCCTGACCTGGAATGAAATTAACGGCAAGGTCATCGAAGTCGGCGAAAATAACCGCGGGAAATACACATCGTACCTGAAAGATAACGCCATCAAGGTGCCGGATGGCGTCGAATACGTCTGGTTCCGGACCAAGGTCCGCAAGCAGACCTACAGCTATGAATACAGCTTCGATGGCGTGACCTTCACCGAGATCCCGGTTCAGCTTGATGCCGCGGTGCTGTCCGATGACTATGTGTTGCAGAGCTACGGCGGGTTCTTTACCGGGGCGTTCGTCGGCCTGGCGGCGGTAGACTACGCCGGGTACGGCACCCAGGCTGAGTTTTATCAGTTCGAGTATCAGGAGCTGGGCGATGCGTTAGCGGCCGATGGGAGCTATAGCTGGGAGGCTGGCGAGAAGCGGGATAAGTAAGAGAGTGTGAGCCCACGCTACCGGTAAGGTAGCGTGGGGTTTTGCTGTGTTTGTGTAATTAAAGCGAGCGCTGTCGGATGTCAGTCTGCGGGGCGCAGCCGGGCCTTCAGCTCTTCTGGGGTAAACGGCGGATCTCGCCGGTGCAGCATCGCATGGCAGTTGGGACATACCGGGATCAGATCGGTTTCAGGGTTCAGACGGTAGTCCTGCTTTATCCCGGCCAGCGGGATGAGATGGTGGATATGGATAAAGCCCTGGCCGATATCGCCATAGCGGCTGGCCATATCCAGACCACATATCTGACATCGGCAGCCATGCAGGCGAAGCGCCGCCTGACGAGCCTGGCGGTCACGCTCATAGCGATTGACCACCACCTGCATCGCCGCCCCTTCCACGTACGCCATGGTCGGCTGTCCCTCATCGGGGAAACGCACTACCTCGTCATCGCCAGCGCCCTGCGACGCGATCGTAAATCCTTGCTCCAGTAACAGACGCACGCATTTGGATTTAATCCCTCCGCTGAAATCCGCCGGGGTAAATTCCGTTCCCGTCGCAAGCGTGGCCGCTAACCCGACGATGGCTTTTGAAGGATACCGACGCCCCTCAAACTCGATCTCATACAGACGCGCGTTTTTAAACTGATGCGCAACGCCTGCATCGTAAGCGCAAATGGCAGCGATGATGCATTCCCTGGATAAATGGTCCGGTAGTTTTTTCATAAGACATAGCTATCTGATGGCGCGAAGCTTGAGTATAAATAGAAAGCTATGGGCTTTTCGAACAAATAACTGGCAGTGATAATTAAATAGCGATCCACCTGGAATCGCCGCATCTGGTAGGTTGATCGGCAAGGATTTTGCGAGCATCATCGCATTTATTTAGCTGCCAATGTAACGCTATGCCCTCCAGCACGACCCTGCAACACGCGATCGAGAACATCACCATCTGGCGCAAAGGCGAACAGCGTGCGCCGCATAAGCCACTGTTGCTGCTGTACGTCCTCTCGCAGTACCAGCGCGGCCATGCGCGGATGTTCGACTACGCCTCAGAGATACGCGATGAGCTGCATAGCCTGCTGGAACGCTTTGGCCCGCAGCGCCGCCAGTACCGGCCGGATATGCCCTTCTGGCGCCTGAAAGGCGACGGCTTCTGGGAGCTGCACAACAGCGAACAGTGTTCAACCCAGGGCAGCCGACAGCCGCCCGGCAAAGAGCTGGAGCTCTGCCACGTCGCCGGCGGCTTTGATGAGCCGCATTTTGCGCTACTCAACAGAAATAAGAAGCTGATCAATACCCTCGCCCATCAGATCCTCGAGGCGCACTTTCCGGAGAGTATTCAGGAAGAACTGGCAGAAGAGATGGGGTTTGATCTGCTGCAGATCCGCAAAGAGCGCGACCCATATTTTCGCCAGCAGGTGCTGCGCGCCTATAACTATGAGTGCGCTATCTGCGGCTTCAATATGCGCCATGATAATACCTCCGTCGCCCTGGAAGCGGCCCATATTAAATGGAAGCAACACGGCGGCCCCTGCGAAATCCCTAACGGCCTGGCGCTCTGCGCGATTCACCATAAGGCTTTTGATAAAGGATCCATTGGTCTGGATGAGGATATGCGCATCCAGGTTTCGCCTGCGGTGAACGGCGGAGGCATCGTAGGCAGGCTGTTCTGGGATTTTGATGGTAAGCCGATTACCTTGCCGCAGGGGAAAGAATGTTATCCCCAGGAGGGGTTTGTGGCGTGGCACCGGCGGGAGGTGTTCAGGGGGTGAGGAGGTATGGGGATGGTGATAAGCGGGTTTCGATGCTGCCTTCTCGCTCCTGAACATCAACAGCTCCTTTCATGTCTGCGCCACCATCGTCTTTAAGCCACATATACGGAGGAATTAGCATCTCATTTGCTCCTCATCGTTGAAATTAACTGTAATGTAATAATGTAGAGTACAGTTGAAAGGCATATCACTATTATTAGCGATATATAAAAGAAAGTGTCATACATCGTATCGGCGTTCACACTCCCGAACAAGAAGTGGCAAATATCCCTTGCGATATCATAATCAAGATAGATTTCCGGCCTTGGAAGTGCACGTCCCAGAACCAAAAACAGCAATATAAAATAAATAATCTTACTGATTTTACGGGCAAACGTTATTAGAGCCACTGGCAACAACCTCCACCCAACCGCGAGCCATCAGGGAACGCATGCAGGGAACCTGTACTAACGATGTATTCATAAGCGCATTCCGGATCATGGCAAAATCAGAATTATGGGTGATAGTAATACAACCCTCGGAAACCGTACCCGGATGCAAACGGAAGTTACCAAGTTTCACACCCTCTACCCACGTCTCATCGTCGATTCCGTGGTCGTCACGCCATAATGCAAACCAATCGCTATTCCCCCGCCGTAGTTCGCGGCAGGACGTAATGAAACGATTGGTGTTAGCCCTGCTTTTATTTATTTTAAAATACTTGGCTATAACCCCCGCTCTCACGCCGGAAGCGGATATCACTCTGGTGAATCCGTCAATGTTTGCTCGTGAAAGATAGCAACGGCACAACATGAGGCTGTCGATGTGTTCACATAAACCGCCTGTTCATGAGTCATAAACCTGATACTGCCATGAACAAGTCCGCGCAAATGCATATAAACTAATAATTTTAACATCCCTATTTCTGCGTATCCAATCACTAATAGAATACTTATATTGATTTTATTATTTATTGAATTAATACATCTCAAACCAAAAACATTCATCATAGTAATTCACCGTAAACTGATACACAATGATGTTTTACACCTTATTGAAACCAATGGTTCAAAACCATTTTACAATACAATCTGTAACAATTAGATTATAGTAACATTTATCAATTTATTTATTCTCTTATAAATTATCATCGATTGTTTCTTGAAAAAGTGATGTAAATTTTTCAGTCGTTTATTCAAACATAGGATAGCTATATGGCAGACATAGAAGGGATAGCTCGGAAGATATATGACATCATTATTTCTCCTGATACAGTTACAGGACTTATCAATGGCGGATTATCTGTTCCTTTAGATTATGGTTATCTGATTTACGGTATCTTTGATACGGATACAAGATATGAACGTGAAACAGAAAGAATCCGTATGATGACCGCGATAAGACATGACATCCTTAACTATGAAAATATCGTTAATGCAGTTAAATTAATCTTTCAGTTATTTAATAAATATCTATCCGAATCAGAACAAGATAGAATATACAGAAGTGTAGTTACCTCTATCGTGGGTAGAATCTCTACGAATATTATCGCATCGAACATCGCTAAAGCCGTTATAGAAAAAACGTCATTTACTTATGTAGTATTTAAGGGGAAAGGGAATCCAATAGCCTTTTTAAGTACTATCCTCTTGTTTGGTGGAATGGCAGAGCGTTCCATCAGGACGTCTGATAAACTCAGGAATGAAGCGCCCGAGGTATACTCGTTATTAAGACCCCGCGATTATGATCTTCTTTATTTCTTATTTGCCGATGCGGTACAACCTTTTGTTGATGCCATCCATGCGGGATACACTGAGGGCAACCCCGTGTTCGACAAGATTATGAAAAGAGTGGAAGATCATTTAAATATGAATACTAAGGCTGGGTGACATGAAAAAAATTATCACGCCACTCGTCGATATAGTTATCTGCACCTATATTATTACTGCATGCTTTATTTGCCTGACTGAGTTCAATAACTGGCAGAATAAAATAATCGCAGTGACGATTACAATCGGCAGCGCTTATATCATCGCCATTGCATTGAATAGATTTCTGGGAGCAAAGATAGGTGTATTAAGCGGTGTTTTTAATTTACTATCAGGCCCGCTACTAATTATAGGCGCTATTGTTTGCATAGCCTTACTTGACCCGTGGCCGGTTAAGATTATTGGTCTGTTTTTATGGGTCATTATAATGTTTTGTTTACCTTCATTTATAAATAGAGATAAGGAATAATCATGTCAAATCCAGCATATCTTTGGCTAACCGATACAAACGGCTCCCCTATAACGGGTAGTTCTCTCGTTACAGGGCGTATTGGCGCTATTGAATTAAAAGCGGTAACGCACCACCTATCCATTCCTGTGGATGGAAACACCGGGAGATTAACAGGAACCAGAGTACATACACCTATTACGGTACAGAAAGATTTTGATAAAACAACGCCCCTTTTATACAAAGCGCTGAGTGAGAATCAAACATTAAAGTCGGCAACCATAAAGATGTATCAGATCCTTGATGCAGGTGTTGAAAGCGAATATTTTAATATTATATTAGAGAATGTAAAAGTAACCGGAATTACCCCCAACTTATTTCCTGATTCTGGTACAGGCACACATAGCGAAACGATTCAGTTAAGGTATGAGGCCATCACCTGGAAACATTGCGATGGGAATATCATTTACAAAGATTCCTGGAATCATCGGGCAACAGCATAAACTCCCCTTAGACTAAAGGCCATTCAAAAGAGTGGCCTTTTCTAAGTTCAACTGATTATTTAAACCACCATCGCCAAACAAACCATCCAAATGCAACCGCATGGTTTGGAGGCATAGCATCTTAAGCCTATACCTCCTTGAGTAGAACTGAATTAATTCAGCCCATTCGATACCTGCATTGCGATAAGCCCCTATAACTTCCGCTGCTCCAGGCTGGAATAAATCGCTCTAATTTCCGCTTGTAAGCTTTCGCCACGGTATACCATCGACGTATCGTATCGTTTGTACTTCTCATCACGCGAAGCGCTAAACCAGTTGAACGATCCTATGCACAGCAGCCCTTCATCACCAACCACGATTTTACTGTGAACACGGTTAACCAGCATAGTCACAATGCCCAGCGCATTTAGTTTTTCCACTGCATCATTAAGGCGTTGCTGTTTTGCTTTGCGCTTTTCATAACTGACGTCTTGGGTATTAAAGCTTTTATCCGTCACAACAGTAATGTCGATACCACGAGCACGCGCCTGGATCATTGATGTCAGAAAACCGGTTTGTTCCAATTTTTCCCAGGTCAGCCAAGGGGAAACAATAGTAATACTTTTACCAATAGCATCAAAAGTCTGATTCAGGAAAACATCATGCTCCTCAACACCGTGCAAGGTAGAGATCTGTGTTTGCGCTGTATTAAGATCCTGGCGTTCTTTATACTCAAACTGCAGTGCATTATTATCGGATGCAAACAGGTATTTTGAAAGCAACCCTCTCGGCGAAGAAGCGGGCTGAATCTCAAACAGGTCCATATCGCCAAAGACCAAAAAGCTATCTTTAGCACGTGAAACGGCAACGTTCAGCATGCTGCTGTCTCTATCAATAAATCCGCCATCTTCATGTTTCGAATACACAGGAGAGAACAGCACAATTGCCCGTTCCGCCCCCTGCAATGAATGAACCGTGCCCACTGTCAGCGAATTTTCATCGCCACTACAATTGATATCCAGCTTAAGTAATGACGATTTAATCGCACTGACCTGCGCCGAAAATGGTGTCACAATGCCGACTAATTCATGTAACGATTTACTGTAGTGATGCTCAATCTCTTCTTTGTGCGCTGCAAGCCATGCAGCAATCGTCTTCGCTTCAAAGTCGTTATAACGACTTCCACCATTGGCCTGCATACCTTTACCATCTATATGCAGATAGCCCATTGCAGGGAATATTGTCCCTTTTTCTTCCCCTCGTTTGGGCTGCAACTTACCGTGATAACTGAGGGTGTTACAGTAGCCAATGATGTTATCGAAGCAGCGACGGTGTTCGTACAGGTACATCCCCCGCGCCAGATCCGGATCGTACTGGTAGCGCGAGTTAAACTGTGCAACCTTCATAACGCTGCCGGATGCAGCGCTCTTTCCTGATTCACACACCAAAGCATAAGCTTCAGTAAGTTCTTCCTGAGAACCTTCGGGAAGGATATGCTCCTCAACCATATTGCCAATATCAATACAAGGCAGGCTGTTCCAGATAGGCGCAATCTGTTCTGTGTCGCCAATTACCAGAGCTTTCTTCGCGAGTGCGAAAGAAGCTGCAGCAACCTCAGGAAGCACCTGCCCCGCTTCATCGACGATCAACAAATCGGCGAAGTTATATAAATAACCATCATCAAATTTCTTGCCACCAACATGTTCTCTGATAAGCATATGGTGAGGAAGCATAAAGCAGGTCATGACGACACAAGGGGTGAGCTTCATTCTACGCAGCCAGCGGGCTTTAATTGCCTTCGCCCCTTTGAGACCATTTTCTTTTTGAAGGTCCTCGATAGCAGCCATATCCATCAGCCACCGACCTTCCCAGTAATGCGTCGCCAGCAAAAACGCCGGGAAACGGAGCTGTGTATCGGCAAGCTCATCGGCTTCGCTCAGATTCAGCTCCGTCTCGCCTGCATAACCCAGCGAATGGGTTATCTCGCACCAACGGATGACTGCTTCACTTTCACGTTGGGAAATGTCCTCAGCGTGATCAATTTGCTGTTGGTACCCAGCCTGTTCTTTATGAGCTTGCTCAATCAATCCATCGATAAAGGCATCAATTCCATCAGGCTGAGATCCCTGGAAAGCTGTCATTCTTTCGCCAAACGTAGCCTCCAAAAACAGCTTCATTTGATAGTGACGCTTAGTACGAACGGCGGGAAGCCAGGAGAAGAGAGTGAACATGATCGACTCTCCGGCTCGATATTGTTCCCACTGTTTTTTGCCCTGCGTTAATAATGAGATTTCATTGGTGCTATTGAGCAGTAACGTTCTCTTATCCTGAATATACTGTTCGAGATCGTCACTGATGGCATGCCGCTCCTGACGGATTGCGTTCAGGTCTTCCCACGCAGGCTCGATTTGCTCAAGCTCTGCAGAGAGTTCAACCAAACGCTGATGCAGGAGATCCACAACCTGTTCAGGTGAATGACATTTCTCATTCGGAAAAGCTGCCCTTGCCTTTTCAAGGAAGAAGCACCGGGCATCTTCAACATATTCAAGGGATTCAACACGGTTAAAAAAGTCTTCCGTCTGGTATTTTTTTACCGCCTCTGCTCTTCGTCCCGAAGACGGGAAGTAAGCGCCAAAGCTTTTTACATCAGGTAACCAACGCCCGGCCATAGACCCAGTGCCGGTAGCAAAATCTTTACCGAAGGCCTCGATAATGTTGGTAACGGCCTGATTGTTGGTTGATGTCGCAATCACCACCGGTGGTTCAGTTTTGTTTAAAGCTGCTCTCGCCCACTCAGTAGCGATGATGGAGAGAACCAGAGTAGTTTTCCCGGTACCCGGAGGACCATTTACGGCAAGAATATCGCCGGGCTGTTGAGTGAGGTAATGGCTCAGGGCATCGCGCTGCGCGACAGCCAGCGGAAACTTATCACCGGAGTGTCCCAGACGCTCACTAAACATGGCATTACTGGCGAGGAGCGGCTCAACAGGAGGCTTCTCTTTCGAGGCAAAGCGCGCCAGCAATGGCACCTCTTTTTTGCACGTCAGCAAATGGTCGTACATAGGCAGGATATGGATGCTGGCCCCTCCAGGCTGTTTGGCTTTAATAATGTAGCCATATCCAGTTTTTTCATATTGCTCAGGTGATGCGAGCCATTTGCCAGCAACATGCTTTAAAAGTTCATCTGAATCTTTAAGGTACTTTTGCCACCACTGCTGGTAACGAGCATATCGTTCCACTCGTTGTTCATCAGTCTCCTCACGCAGCTCATCCTCATTACCGGGACCAAAAGTGATTGAATCATGCGTGGTTCTGTACTTGTCATATTCCGCCATCTCACCAATAGAAAAGGTACCTTTGGGGAGCGGTTCGAGCAGGTCACGGGGAATGGTGGCTGGCGATGTAGGGAATAAAAAGCCTTCGCGGTTGAGGAGTGCAGCGGTAACCAAAGGTGTAACAATATCAGGAGCACCAGCAGTCCGCGCCTTGCCATGCTTTAACAGGCGGATCCATACCTCTGGCCGTAACAGCACCTCGACGGTCTTGACCTGGGTGTCTTCACCATTGAAGAATAATTCCACAATATCTTCACCCAACCTCCCCCGATCGACGTTCGTCCATTTCGTAAATGATTCATCCTCTCTACGCTCAAACGCCCCTTTTCCAGACTCGGCATCTGCTAAGGTATTACGCCAATATGAAGTGAATCCCTGAGTATTACTGTCCATTCCCCATCCCGTAACTTAAATGAGACAATTGATTTTGTCATATAAATTCATCATGGTTAAACATTGTCCACGATGCGAGGGGGATCGCAAGAATTGTTTGTATCACTAAGCATGGCGTGCCACTTTACACATCGATGGCTACTGAACGGGTATTCTCAATTTTTAAAATGCTGTTTGTCATATCTCTGATGCAATAAATGAGGATAGGAATTGTCCTCCTGATACTGGTCATTTCTTTGTCCCATAACGGTTGCGATAGTCCCTTGTAAGCATCCCGGTAAACCGGACCATTCACATTTAGAGATCTTCCGGCATACTGAATATATCCTTGGAGGAGATCGCCATGCGCAAAGCCCGATTCACCGAACACCAGATCATTGCCGTTCTGAAGTCTGTCGAAGCCGAACGTACCGTTAAGGATGTCTGCCGCGAAGCCGGTATTTCCGAAGCCAGCTATTACAACTGGAAAGCGAAGTTCGGCGGTATGGAAGCCTCTGATATCAAAAAGATGAAGGACCTTGAGGATGAAAACCGCCGGCTGAAACAGATGTTTGCTGACCTGAGCCTCGTATGCCGCGCCCTGAAAGACGTTATTGAAAAAAAGCTTTAAAACCAGCGATAAAGCGTGAGCTGGTCAGCTATCTGACCGCACAGTTTGCCATGAGCTTACGTCAGGCATGCAGGACATTGTCGCTGAGCAGGACGGTATTTCGTTATCAGCCGGATACGCGGCGGGATGAGCCGGTAATTATGGCGCTGACCGTGGCGGCTGAACGCTATCCGCGATACGGATTAAAAAAGCTTTTTCAGGTCCTTCGCAGGCAGGGCAACGCCTGGAACCATAAGCGCGTTCACCGGATTTACTGCCTGCTGAAACTGAATTTTCGCCGTAAGGGAAAACAGCACCTGCCGGTGCGCAATCCGGCTCCGCTGGCAACACCAGAGGCAATGAACCAGAGCTGGTCCATCGATTTTATGCACGATGTGCTGGTGTGTGGCAGGCGTTTCAGGACCTTCAACGTGGTGGATGATTATAACCGGGAAGCGCTGGCGATCGAAATTGACCTGAATATCCCGGCGCAGCGGGTTGTCAGAGTGCTGGACAGGATCGTGGCAAACCGCGGATATCCGCTGAAGATGCGGATGGATAACGGTCCGGAAATGGTCTCGCTGACGCTGGCACAATGGGCAGAAGAGCATGGTGTGATGCTGGAATTTATCAGGCCCGGCAAGCCAACACAGAATGCCTTTATCGAACGATTCAACCGGACGTACCGGACAGAAACACTGGATTTTTATCTGTTCAGAACACTGAACGAAGCACGTAAAATTACAGAGCGCTGGCTGGCTGAATATAACAGCGAGCGACCCCATGAATCCCTGAATAACCTGACGCCGGAAGAATACCGGCTGATGGCTGAAACCCCGGAAATCTCAAAAAGTGCGTGGAACTAAAACGGGTGCGCTTACAGTAGGTGTATCCAGAGCCAAAGGCCCCCCGAAACTCTCGGTTTCGGGATCGCCGAATTCATTTCATAGTGTTAATATTACCGCCAATTTTCAGCGTTCTGATTCCTTCTGTGAATCAACGTATTGGGCTTTCCTGATAGCCGAACGTTTGAACCTACAATGCTCAGAATTGATAAAAAAAAAGGAATATATGTCCAGGCTGACTGATTTAATAGCTAAAGCGAAGGCCAAAGACCCGCAACTGGCCGCTGATCTTGATCGAGAAATCAAGATTCTATCGTCACGTCTCCCCTTTGGGCTTAATTTTGAACGACATAGCCCTGAAGTTGTTGAGTTGCCATTGCGGCCTATTCGCAAGGGAGATAAAGTCCGCGTTCTGCCAGAGCGTGGGTCCACCAAGAAAGGTGATCAACGGTTGTGGCAGGTTAAAACCATCCACAAGGCGAAGAAGGTCGCTGATCTCGAGTTGCTGGACGCGGCTGATATCGAGACTCAGACTGTAGCGCTGAGTAACCTTGTGGTTATAGCTGAATTTCGTGACACGATCTGGCCGGGTATGGTCAGTACGGGAAAAGTACAGCGAGGCGGTGATAAGCCTTTCCACTCAGTCATCAATGGCGAAAACTATCATGTACTGAAAGCGTTGACCTACACGCATAGGGGCAAAGTAGACGCCATCTATATCGACCCACCATATAATTCGGGAGCGAAGGACTGGAAATATAATAACGATTATGTTGAAGGTGACGATATCTATCGGCATAGCAAATGGCTAGCTATGATGGAACGTCGTTTGCTGGTGGCTAAGGAATTACTGAATCCTTCAGACTCAGTGCTCATCGCCACAATTGATGAAAAAGAATACTTACGTCTCGGCTTGTTGTTAGAGCAAGTGTTCCCAGAGGCCCGCATTCAGATGGTTACTTCCCTTATCAATCCGAAAGGAGTTGCAAGAGGGCAGGAGTTCTATCGCGTAGATGAATACATCTTTTTTGTATGTTTCGGCTCGGCTTCCGTAACAAAAACGAATGACCCTATGATTCTCACAGGGAAGAAAAATGAAACGGATCAAAATGACGAAAAATCTGAACTTAAAAGCGTCCGGTGGGGAAATTTGCTACGTAGCGGGACTGATGCCAAACGAACAGACCGTAAAAACCAATTTTATCCAATATTCTTGAATGCTAAAACTGGAAAGCTACACAGTGTTGGTGAGCCTCTTCTTCCTGAAACAGCATTACGAGATGAAGTTATTCCGCCGGAAGGGACACTAGCTATTTGGCCTATTAGAAAAGATGGCTCAGAAGGCAGATGGCAGGTTGGAAATAAACGGCTTCGTTATTTATTTGATAGTGGATTTGCATCTATTGGCCGGTTTAATGGTAACAACCGTGTATCATTTAGTTATGTTACTGACAATGTGTTCGACTTAATTGAGTCCGGTAAGATAGTTATTACGGGGCGGGATGAAAACGGGGTTGTCACTCTTGCGTATTCAGAGAATATGGATATGTCTGACAATCCAAAAACAATGTGGAACAAAACCTCGCATAGTGCAAGCGAGTATGGTTCTACTATGCTAAGACATATAATTCCTGCTCGAAAATTCCCGTTCCCTAAATCGCTTTATGCTGTCGAAGACACTCTCCGTTTCTTTGTCGCTAACAAGCCTGAAGCAATCATTCTCGATTTCTTCAGCGGTTCAGGAACAACTGCACATGCGGTTATGCGTCTGAACAAACAGGATGGCGGTCGTCGTCAATGCATATCCGTCACTAACAACGAAGTCGCAGCCAGCGAGCAGAAGCAGTTGCGCGAACAGGGCTTACGTCCTGGTGATCCTGATTGGGAAAAATGGGGCATCTGTGATTACATCACCAAGCCGCGAGTACAGTCTGCCATCACTGGCAAGACCCCTGATGGTGAACCGATTAAAGGCGATTACAAGTTTACCGATGAATTCCCGATGTCAGAAGGCTTTGAGGAAAACGCCGAATTTTTCACCTTAACTTATGAAGCTGAGAAGTCGGTTAGCCACAACCTAGCTTATGCCCGTATTTCGCCTTTGTTATGGTTACGGGCTGGGGCTCGTGGCAAACGTATTGATAAACTGCCAGCTGATGGATGGGCGGTGACTGATACTTATGGCCTGCTGTCGGTGGTGGATCAAGCCACACCTTTTATTAAAGCCATCAGTAACAACAGTAACATTCGAGTAGCCTTTATCGTCACAGACGATGATCGCCATTTCCAGTCTGTCACCAAGCGTCTGCCAAAAGGTGTTGAGCCGGTACGTTTGTACGAATCGTACCTGACCAATTTCAGCTTCACCAGTGGGGAATTAACAGAATGAAGTTCACTCTCAAGGACTACCAGCGTGATGCGGTGCGTGATTCGCTGGTGAATCTCAGAAAGGCTCGCCGTTATTGGCATAACGAAAATGACAAAAGTGCCTTCTCTTTAACTGCAGTGACCGGTGCGGGTAAAACCGTCATGGCTGCCGCTGCGTTTGAAGCATTATTTCATGGAGACGACGAATTTAGTTTCGACGCCGATCCCGGCGCGGTAGTGATCTGGTTCAGTGACGACCCAGCACTGAACGAACAAACCCGTTTTCGCCTGATGGAAGCCAGTGACCGTATCAACTATAACGATATGGTGGTCGTTGAACACCCTTTCAGTCGACGCAAGTTTCAGGCTGGAAAAATCTATTTTCTTAACACGCAGAAATTTGGCAAGAATAGTCTGTTGGTGCGCGGGTTCGATGATAAAGGTGGGCTTTTCGAGGCAGCCCCTGATGCACAGGCTTATACGCTCTGGGACACTATCCAAAATACCATCGAAGATCCAGACCTGACCCTTTACTTAGTACTAGACGAAGCACATAGGGGAATGGGGTCGTCAACGACTTCCAGCGAAGCAGCTAAAAGTACCATTGTGCAACGGCTTATCAACGGTTCGGCTGGGATGAAGGGTATTCCTGTGGTATGGGGTATTTCCGCCACAGTTGAACGTTTCGACACAGCAATTTCCAATGCTGGTCATCATTTCAAATTGCCAAACGTGGTGGTTGACCCGGCTAAAGTTCAGGAATCGGGTCTTATTAAGGATGACATCATTCTTGGTGTGCCGGATGAAACTGGTGATTTTGATACCGTATGGGTACGCCGTGCTGCCGACAGGCTCAGGGAATCGACAGACGCTTGGATTGAGTACGCCAGTCAGCAGGAAATCGTACGTGGAGTAGTGCCACTGATGGTATTCCAAGTTCCCAATACTCCTGACCCAAACGAAGTGGGGCGTTGGCTGGATACGTTATTCTCTCGTTACCCAGAATTGCCCACTGACAGTGTTGCACATGTCTTCGGTGAACACACAACACAACGTTTCGGCCAATACCAAATTCCTTATATTGAACCGCAGCGGGTGCAGGAATCAACTTGGGTGCGTGTGCTGATCGCCAAAGATGCCATCAGTACTGGCTGGGATTGCCCCCGTGCCGAAGTGATGGTCTCTTTCCGCGCAGCCAGCGACAGGACCCATATTACGCAATTGCTAGGACGTATGGTGCGTACTCCACTGGCAAGACGTATCCCAAGTAATGAGCGCTTAAATTCAGTAGAGTGCCTGTTACCCAGGTTTAATATCAATACCGTGAGAGACGTCGTTAATACCTTATTTAAGGGCGATGATACATCTCCTCCAAGCGGGCGTATCCTGGTTAATCCTGTGGAGATGAAACCTAACCCGGCAGCTTCAGCAGACGTATGGGAAGTATTTGAATCGCTACCTTCGCAAACCCGACCACAGAAAGGAGCCAGACCAGTCAGACGCTTGACCGCGCTGGCACAGGAGCTGGTTGATGATGGCATTCTCGATGGGGCAGTTCGGAAAGCCCATACTGCTTTACACGCTATCCTAGACAAGTTCCAGGCAGAGAATGCGGAAAAAATCAAAAACAAGCGCAATGCAGTACTTGTTGTGGATGGTAAGGCGGTGGTTGCCAGCCTAAAGAACAAGACTATGACCTTCAACGAATTCTGGGAGGAGGCGGATATAGCGGTGATCGATGACGCCTACCGGCGTGCAGCCCGAATCTTCAGCCCGGATGTTTCACGTACCTATGCCGAATATCTGGCCGATAAGGTCGCGGATCGAGAAGAAGATGTAGAGGAATATTTAGAAGCAATCATGGAAGCTCGAGTTACCGTTGCTGGCCTGGGGCTGGTGATGGAGGTGCAGGATTACTTCGATGCCGAGGCCGATAAACTGGCGAAGACCTGGCTGGCCGAGTACACACCGCAGATCAAGTCGTTGAAAGATGAGCGTAAAGAGGCTTACCGTCAAATCGTCGAAATGAGTACCGAACCGCAGGATGTGGATCTGGTCAGGCCGGAGAACAAGTTTGAAATGACCAGGGTGCGTGAAGGTGAGAAGGAAACTGATCTTCCAGTCTGGAAACACCATTTGTTGTGTGACGAAAGCGGAAACTATCCGGCTCAGTTGAACCATTGGGAAACCAAGGTTTTTGAGCTCGAAACCAAACGTGAAGGATTTGTTTTCTGGTATCGTAATCCACAATATACAGGGCAGTCTTCACTGGGCATCGCCTATGTTGAAGCCGAGCAATACAAAATTGTTCGCCCCGATTTCCTGTTCTTCGCCGAACAGGATGGCGAAATGATTGTGGACCTGGTAGATCCACATGGCCTGCATCTCGCTGATGCCTTGCCTAAACTGAAAGGACTGGCGCTATATGCCGAACACCATCCTGATGCTTATAGGCGAATCGAATCCGTCGCCGAAGTAAAAGGTAAATTACGGGTGTTAGATTTGAAACGACAAGATGTACGAAATGCTATAGCTGTAGCTGAAAATGCAGAATCATTATTCAGTAGCAATTTTGCTGGCTATTATCAGTAACCTATTAGTAATAAGTAAACGTAATGGCCTTTTATAAAAAAAAGGCCATTTTAGATGTCCCAATTAATTACCCTTAACCCCGATTTACCTTCGCATAATCAAACGGCGTAATCGCTCTCTCCCGATTCGCATCCAAAAAATCCGCCCACCATTGCAGCATCAACTTGCGTTCATCCAGATGTTCCGCTTTATGGATTTATGCTGCGCGTACCGAGTTACGTTCCATATGGCTCATCTGGCGCTCCACCGCATCCTTCGACCATAACCCTGACTCAATTAACGGACTACAAGCCATTGTACGGAAGCCTTGGCCGCAAACCTCAACTTTACCATCACCCGCAGAGCACTGTTTACGGTGTTTTCACTCATTGGCTTACGCGGATCATGATCGCCAATAATAATCAGCTCATGCTTATCACCACAAAACTGTTTTATCTGCTTCAGGATCGCCAGTGACTGCTTTGAAAGCGGCACCAGATGAGGTGTACGCATCTTTGATCCTCGCTGAGAATGTTTCACGCCGGGAATAGGCTCTCGCTCAGGCGGAATGGTCCACATTGACGTTTCAAAATCGATCTCTTACCAGCGAGCAAAACGCAGCTCACTGGAGCGAATAAAGATAAGCAAAGTGAGTTCTGTTGCCCAACGGGTTAGTGGCCTGCCTGTGTAGTCATCTATTTTCTGAACTAATTCAGGGATACGCTTTAACTCCAGCGCCGGGCGATGCTGTCGATTACTGGAAGCTACCGCCCCTGCCATTTCTTGCGCCGGGTTGTAATCAATTAACCCGCTTTGCACTGCATAACGCATGATGGCCGTAGTACGTTGTTGGAGACGGGAAGCCACTTCAAGACGTCCAGATATCTCTACGGCTTTGATGGGAATTAACAGATCGCGAGTACCCAGTTCAGCAATATTGCGAGTACCAATTGCCGGAAAGATATTGTCCTCCAGGCTCTTTTTTACGCGATTAGCATGATCTTCCGACCATTTTTGGTTGGTCACGAGCCACTCTCTGGCAACCTACTCGAAAGTAATAATCTCTTTCGCCTGCTCTTCTTTCACAGCACGTTTATGCTCACGAGGATCGATACCAGCAGCTAACAGCTTTCTGGCCTCTTCCCTTTTCTTCCTGGCATCCGCCAGCGAAACATCCGGGTAAACGCCGAACGCCATCAAATGATGTTTACCACCGAAGCGAAAGCGGAAACGCCAATATTTTGAGCCATTGGGGTGAATCAGCAAAAACATGCCATCACCATCAACAAGTGAATACTCTTTTTCCTCAGATTTAGCAGAACGAACCTTAGTATCTGTCAGTGCCATAGCGGCTATCCTTCCATAGTACTGCCGTGAGTATATAAGCAATATCGAACCAGCATATATACTCGGTTCTATACTCACAAGCATGTTGATGTGGGGTAACTCAGATTGACTTCAGTTAAGGTGAAAACCGCGGAAAGCCTTGTATGACGGGGATTTCAGGCACAAAAAAAGACGTCCGTTGACGTCTATTGATGTTCCGATGGTGCCGAAGGCCGGACTCATGGTCTAAACTTAACTAATTAATAAAAAAAGACAATATGAGGGTTGCTAATTATTGATATACGATAAAAGTCCATATTTTTCGACGATGCACTCATCCAATGCACTAACGGTGATCCCCGTATAAGATGTCCATCCATGTAAATTTTTCACGTACTTCATAATCTCGCCGGGAACCTCACGTGAAAAGTGTAAAACAATCTCATCCTCAGTTCCATGCCATGCTGAAAGGGTATCGATCTTAACGTTTTCTGCGATTTTTTTCCAATCACAGATCGTTAGCCCTGCTATTTGAAGCAAACCTAAGATGTTATAGTCCCCATTATCAAAGGGCAGTTCATCAGGAATAGGATTTACTACAATACTTTCTGCATCAATCTCAGGATATTCTTTCTTCACAAAATTAATTATTGCGGTTGAAAAACTACTCGTACCAAATGTAGGTTTAAACCAGTGCGAAACTTCTCTATTGAAAGTATCAATCCTATGGTCATAATATTCAACAATGACTTCTAACCCAAGATAAGAACTCATGATATCTTTGAGTTTTTTTTCATTTACAGAAAAATTAAATATTACTTCAGTTTTTTTTCTGATCATAGCGGCCTCAACACAAAGTTTAAGAAGATTAATACTTGCAAGTATTAATAAACACTAAATCCAGGATAACTTCAAGAGCAACGCCAAAAAAAATAAAGAATCGATTTTTATAATGGTATGTTACATTAAAAAATCTTAATTTAAAGTAACATACCATTGGTACCGAAGAAAGAATCAATAATAATTAATTATCCTTTGTTCTAGAGTACATGATGAGTGCTTACCCCACTGGCCTTCAACAACACATTTCTCTCTTTCAATCCAGTTAGAGAATTTGTCAAATTTATAATTAACATACTCAACACCATCTCCAACTTCAGGGTTGTTAAAGAAAGAGGAAAAGGTCTTTAAAAGATTACCACTTTCTGAATACCTCTGCCAACTTTTATGTGTCATCTTGCCATTATCAATATATCTTCTCTTCAAAACAAATAATGGATCTTTCTTATTCCTCCCAAATTCATATTCATATTCAACAGTTTCCATCGGTATATTTTTTGAACGGAAATTTGAAACATCCATCCCCTTAGAATTCATAAACACTTCCTTTATTACAAATCCATTCCTATAATACCTTTTTATTTCCCCCAAGATAGGAGACGGTTTATCATATGAAGCCTCGATATCCCCTGATACTAGCTTTCTATATAATAAGTTTGTTTTATACATTGCCTCTTTATTATCCTCATCATAAAGATAAGATCTAATTGTTTTTATATTCCCATATTTATCTCGGTCATATAAATAATAATCAATCTTCATCGGACTGCTTGATGGTGAGGAGTGCTTATACGCTTTGTCGATATCCACTCTTACAGGAAGAGGATTTGGATAACCAGATGAGATATAAATCGCCTCACTGGGTGTTTTTATATAGTAAATATTTTTATCCGGATCATATCGAATCATCCTTTTTTCTCCTGCCCCATCAGCCCTCTCAATGATTTCTTTTACAGGTCCATGGACATCCCCTACTGCATAGTCTAAAGCAGGATCTTTCGCTAGTTGTCTATTAACAAAACCTCCAGGGTCATCTGCATATGAAAATAATGGAATACAAAAAGTAATAATTAAAGTTTTTCTGTACATAGACTTCTCCACAAAAATTATCCCGTGAAAACCCCAGCGATTACATGCTTAAATAATCTCTTAAAAATCAGAAAAAAATCCATGTAATCAACCTGCAATCAATAACTTTAGTAAGTCTAAATAAAATCAATCTTAAGGAATGCTAAAGATGGTGTCAAGGCACACTATCAAGATGGATCCATGATCCCCAAACGATTGAAAGAGGCTCGTAAAAGAGCAAAACTGACACAGGAAAAACTCGCTGTCATGGCAGGGATAGACGAGGCGACCGCTTACTCCAGAATGTCTCATTATGAAAATGGTACACATCGACCATCATTTGAGACAGTCTGTGCTTTTGCCAAGGTCTTAAACGTTCCTGAATGTTACTTTTATGCGGTCGATGATTCTTTTGCTGAAGCCTTACTTGAGCTTTATAATAAGCATCAAGCATTGTGGAATATTTCTGGAAAAAGCAAATAAAAAAACAGCATCCAGGTTGCGACTAAATAAAATAAAAATATCTTATAATTTTTATTAATTCACAGCCCACAAACGTGGGCTGATTTTAGTTAACAGCCTTTTTAGCGCTCCTCTTTGTGTTGCCAGACGCTAACTTTTCTTCAGCGATCCTTTCCAGTAACTCTTCCACGCTATTGATACCACTAATCAGCTCTGGGGTTTCCTCTCGCCATTGGGCTGTCAATTCTCCACGAAAAGCCTTAGCAAGGACAGACTATGTCAAATTTCTAGCTTCCTCCAATGCAGCTTCGGTTTTTTGTTTGATACCTTTGGCAAAGGTGAAAGGTCCCTCAACTCGGCGAATGATTTCAGCTTGCTCATCAATAGACGGAAGCGCAATAACCAAGTCCTTTATAGGCCCTAAAAATAAGTTCGCCTGAGCTGTTGACCTGCTCCCCGTTGATTAATTCACCCCGATGTTAGTAATGTTTTCATAAGCCACATGAGGACATCCCCATGAAGAAGCGTTTTCCGACGAACAGATCATCAGTATTCTCCGCGAAGCGGAAGCCGGAGTTTCTACCCGTGAACTCTGCCGCAAGCACGCCATTTCCGATGCCACTTTCTACACCTGGCGCAAGAAGTTTGGTGGCATGGAAGTTCCTGAGGTGAAGCGGCTTAAATCTCTTGAAGAGGAGAACGCCCGCCTCAAGAAGCTGCTTGCCGAAGCCATGCTGGATAAGGAGGCGCTTCAGGTGGCTCTGGGGCGAAAGTACTGACGACAGACTAGAAGCGGGAAGCCGTGGTGTTGATGTGTGATGCGACCGGTCTGTCGCAACGTCGTGCCTGCAGGCTTACAGGTTTGCCCCTGTCGACCTGCGGTTATGACGCTCAGCATCCATCTGCTGATGCGCATTTATCAGAGCGTATTACTGAGCTGGCGCTTGAACGCAGACGTTTTGGTTATCGGCGCATCTGGCAGCTGCTGCGTCGGGAGGGCCTTCACGTCAATCACAAGCGGGTATACCGTATTTACCACCTTAATGGACTGAGCGTAAAACGCAGACGACGCCGTAAAGGGCTGGCGACCGAGCGGTTTCCGCTTCTGTGGCCGGATGCGCCGAACCTAAAATGGTTAATGGATTTCATTATGGACGCACTGCCCAACGGTCGCAGGATCAAGTGCCTGACCTGTGTGGATGATTTCACAAAGGAGTGTCTGACGATCACCGCTGCTTTCGGTATTTCAGGTGTTCAGGTCACGCGTATTCTGGACAGAATCGCACTATTTCGGGGCTACCCGGCGACAATAAGAACCGATCAGGGCCCGGAATTTACCTGCCGCGCGCTCGATCAATGGGCCTTTGAGCATGGTGTGGAACTACGGCTTATCCAGCCGGGCAAGCCGACGCAGAACGGATTTATTGAGGGTTTCAACGGACGATTCAGAGATGAATGCCTGAATGAGCACTAGTTCAGCGATATTGCTTATGCCAGGAAAACGATTAATGACTGGCGTCAGGATTATAACGAGCGCCGTCTCCATTCATCGCTGGATTACCAGACGCCAGCTGAATTTGCAGCGGACTGGCGAAACGGGAAATATGAAGAAAAACCAACCGACATTACTAACTGAAGGTTGTATCTAATCCTGGGGGCAGGTCACTCGCGGATGACGGCACAGCTTGTCTGCGATGCGTTACAGATGGCGTTGTGGCGGCGTAAACGCCCGGACAATGTCATCGTGCATACAGACAGAGGCGGTCAGTATTGTTCAGCGGATTACCAGAACTCACTGAAACGCTATAGTCTGCGGGGCAGTATGAGCGCCAAGGCTGTTGTTAGGACAATGCCTGCGCGGAAAGCTTCATCCACCCGCTGAAGGTTGAATGCATTCACGGGGAGGACTTTGCCACCCGGGAAATCATGCGGACAGCCGTGTTTAATTATATCTAGTGCGATTACAATCGGTGGCGTCGTCACCGTGCCTGTGGTGGCCTTAGCCCGGAACAATTTGAAAACCAGAATCTCGCTCAGGAGCGTGTCCACCTTACACGAGGAGACTCAAACGTGTCACAATGGCCCGGTTTTGTGCCACAACGGCCCGATTTTGGCAGTATCTTTAGGATATTCAGGGTGGCAGCCTTCCCCTTTATACCGTTCGGCTATGCCGCTAAGCTATCAGGCACTGCAAAGCTTCCCCCTTACCACATTGGCTAGGGGATTCGTCGAACTTCTCAAACGGTTGAAAAGGATGCTGAGGGGAGGCCAGTTTTTTCTTTAGTTGCTATGAAAACTTATATACTATATGTAACATAACATATAGTATATAGGTGTTAATATGGCAAAAGGTGAATCAGGACGCATAGTCTTAGAAGTAGAGCCAGAACTAAAAAAAGTTCTCTACTCCGTTCTTGCAATGGAACAAAAAACTCTTAAAGACTGGTTTGTTGATAAGGCTCAAAAACATATATGTGAGAAAAAGCCAGAGCTAATAGAGAGGTTTTCAAAGGTAGACAATGAAATTTAAAGCAGATCAAACCTCACAAAAACTTAGAGGTGGCTATTACACCCCACAAAATCTAGCTGATTATGTAACTAAGTGGGTATTAAGTAAGAATCCTAAAACCATACTTGAGCCGAGTTGTGGTGATGGTGTGTTTATTCAGGCTATCGCTAATAATGGTTATGACTCTAACATTGAGTTGTCTTGCTTTGAATTGTTCGACACAGAAGCATCTAAGGCTCTCGATCGCTGTAAACTGAACAATTTTTCTAATGCAACGATTATAGAGGGGGATTTTCTTGTCTGGGCTAATGAATGTCTTAAGAGAAATGAGCCGATATTTGATGGAGTTTTAGGTAATCCTCCGTTCATCCGTTATCAGTTCCTTGAAAGAGATTTCCAAGAACAAGCTCAATTGGTCTTCGAACATCTAGACCTAAAATTTACAAAGCACACTAATGCTTGGGTTCCATTCCTACTTTCTTCATTAGCCCTTCTTAAACAAGGTGGAAGAATAGGGATGGTCATACCATCTGAGATTAGTCATGTTATGCACGCTCAATCATTGAGAAGCTACTTAGGTCACGTTTGCTCTAAAATTGTCATCATTGATCCTAAAGAGATTTGGTTTGAAGACACATTACAGGGGGCCGTTATTCTCCTAGCAGAGAAAAAGCAATATCCAAATGAAGAATCGCAAGGTGTAGGTATTGTCAGTGTTAGTGGTTTTGAATTCCTTCAAGAGGATCCAAACGTTCTGTTTAATGATACGGCAGGAATAAATGGTGAAACAGTTGAAGGTAAATGGACTAAAGCAACACTTGATATTGACGAGCTTCAGCTAATTAAACGGGTAATTGCTCATCCAGATGTTCGTAAATTCAAAGATATAGCTAAAGTCGATGTAGGTATTGTGACTGGTGCTAACGATTATTTTCTTGTTGATAATGAAACAGTTAAGTCATATAAGTTAGAGCGTTTTGCTCACCCTATGTTTGGCAGAAGCCAACATTGCCCCGGCATTATTTATGATGAGAAGCAGCACATTGAAAACCAGCTGAAGGGTTTACCAACCAATTTCTTATACATAGATGAAGAGTTTGAAGATCTTTCTAAAAGTGTTAAAAATTACATAGAGTTAGGTGAAGCAGAAGAATATCACAAGCGTTATAAGTGCCGTATACGTAAGCCTTGGTTCAAGGTCCCATCTGTATATAGCGCAGAGATTGGAATGTTAAAGCGTTGCCACGATGCGCCACGCTTGATTCATAACAAAGTTAGAGCATATACCACTGATACGGCATATAGAGTCTCTTCAACAGTTACTAGTGCTGAGAACTTAGTATGTAGTTTTTTGAACCCTCTAACGGTTATTACAGCCGAACTCGAAGGACGCTTTTACGGCGGTGGCGTTCTTGAACTTGTTCCATCCGAGATAGAAAAACTATATATCCCTATCGTTGAAGGATTAGAATATAACGTTGAAGAACTCAACCTATTGATTAAAGATGGTCAAATAGAGAGGGTAATCCAACAACAAGGTTCACTAATCTTAGGCAAGCTTGGTTTTTCTCAAGAAGAAAATGAAAAACTTGTAGAAATATGGAAAAAACTTAGAGATAGAAGGCTACGTAAGTAGAGTTTAAAGTAGGGGACAAGCAATAAAATCAATGCAGCTAAAAGCTGCATTGATTTTATCTTGTAAACTTATAGGCTTTTGTATAGGTCTTCTACTGTCGGAATCTCTGAGTCTAAATCCCCCAAGTTGAAAAGATTCTTAATCAAATCATCCATTTGGATTTTTTCTTGTTCAAATTGCCTTTCGAATATGATTTTATCTCTATCACCTGATTTTTGAGTTTGGCTATACAATTTATTCAAAGACTGTTGTTTTAAACTGATCTTATCATGTATTTCTTTCTGTTTTGGATCATCAAAATCAATAGCAGGAATAGGCATTCTTGTTTGAACCTTTGTCCCACGAGCAACAAATCCACCTCTAAAAATCTCACCATATATTGAAGCAAACCACTCAAGATATTTTGATGTAAGGATTGCTTGGATATAGTAGATACAGTATTTAACGTCATTAGGGACGTTGATAATGCTATAACCTGCAGTACCGCCAGAAGAAACAAAAGTTCTGTGATTGTCAATGCTGTACTTATACCCATTAGATAGAACACCGACAATCAGTTTTTGATCAACATCACAGTTCTCTAATGCTTGGCTACGTCCGTATCTGTACCACTCATTTGGTCCATTTGGCTCAGGCTTAATAGAGCGTTTCTTGTCATTCAAATGGATTTTTACAACATGCAGGAACTCAAATAACTTAGGATATTGACGTTTTAGTTCATCATATTCAATAAACTGGATTCTTTCGTCCACTTTTTTGTATGGATAAACGACAAATGAATTAGGCTCAACGTCTTTATAAGTATAGAAACTATCGTCACCCGAACGATTTGTTTCGAAGTAAGGGCGAGTCAATTCTTTTTCAATGTGGTATTCAACTCCATCATATTCAAAATAAATAAAACCATTTTCAGATTTGATTTCTTTATGAATATAATATTTATTTGCACTTGTCTGAATACCATTTGCAACATTGTTTTTTCCTACAATGTCGCCTAGCTGCTCAGATTTTGAAAACATTAGCTTCAAAATGTCATTTGTTTTCTTTTCTAGAACCCAAGTGTCAGAATCAAGAGAACTAGTTTGATATGTACTTGATAATAGAGACTTATCTTCACGAGTTAACCATTTCTTAAAGTCTTTTACTTCATAAAAAGAAAAGCTATCGTGATTTTCTTTATTTAAAAATAACAAACAAGTGTAAGTTGTTTTATTCTTGAATACTTGATGAGATCCAAAAGAAATAAATTTAGACAAATATTTATTGTCTGATAAAATCTTGCGAAGGTTTTTGCCTGCACCAACCTTTATGAACTTAGACGGAAGAATATAGCCTAAATAGCCGTGTTCTTTAAGAACTTGCATTGAACGCTCAATAAATAAAAAGTATTTATCGAATTGCTTAAAAGCAGATTTATATTTCCTCTTGTAAATATCTAATTCATTTGGCGTTAACTGTTTCATATGCTCAGTTGCCATATAAGGAGGGTTTCCAACAATCACGTCAAATTGGTGGTTAGGCAAATCAAATGGATTAACTGAAAGAATATCTTCTTGTTTAACTTTGTCTCCACTATCTATCAAGCTATTCCCGAATAGAATGTTCATATCCAGTGCAGGTAAAATAGGCATGCCTTTACCAATGGTTTCTTTAGTTTCGCCTTCAAGAAGCTTTAGCAATAAACCAAAGGTGCAAGCTTTTGTTGCATTATAATCTTTATCAATCCCATATATACATTTATATAGAATTTCTTTTTTTACTTCGAATTTAAGTTTGTATGTATGTTCAGATAATTGTTGAAGTTTAGATTTATCATTTTGTATATAATAATCAACAAGAATATCTTGGATGAATTGGAATACTTCAATAATAAAAGCACCTGAACCACAAGCGATATCAGCAAATTTTGAATTCAATATCTCAATATCTGACTTTCCTTTGCAATATTCTACTACAGTATTTCTAATGATTTCTTTTACAATGTGAGTTGGAGTAGTAACAACGTCTCTATCGATATGTTCCTCTTTCGGTTGAATCTTAACATTTCCGAACTCATCAACACGAACTTTCTCACTCAGAAATATTTCATATATATTACCTAAAATATCAGAAGAGAAAACAGAGAAAGAGTATGTGCTTTGTGGGAAGTATAATTGTTCTATGATACTCCAAATGCAAGAGTTAACATTGCTTAATAATTCATCAATATATTCTAGCGAGAATAATCCTGAATTATATTTTTTGTCTGATGACTTTAATTTTTTGACTAAAGATTGAAAGTCTTTATCTTGTGAAAAGTGATAAAGAGTTTCGTATTCTTCCAAGTCCCTGTCTTCACAGACACGAAGGAAAACAATACTGTTAATGTAATTTTGTGCAAGGTCGTTTAATTTTTCTTCTGGAAGTTCGTTTTTGATCTGCAAAAATTCATTCGCAAGAAGTAAACGCCAATCGTTAATTTGTTTGAGGAAAAGATCATCAACGCTGAATCTCAGTATCTTATTTTCAATTTCTGACCATTCATTGTCAAAATGACCAGTGTAAACACTTTCGCGCCCGATAAGCTTTTTAATTTCATCAAACTTATCTACGAGTTCAGTAAAGTGATACAACTTGATTCTAGAGTTTGCTACTGAATCAGTTTCTTTAACCTGATTAGAACAGTCATAAATTGCCGTATACTCGAAGTTCGACAACACAGAAATTTTCAGTTTGGCTGTGAACCCATATCGTCTAACTTGTAAAGCAGGCTCTATAGAAGTTGATACATCAACACTAGGCTTTTTAGCTTCAAGGAAAAACTTACGCTCAGAGAAGAGTCTAAACGTGTAATCCGGCTTTTTAGTATTTTCGCCTGCTCGAGCTTTTAAACCTTCCTCTACAAGCACTTCGCGTTCGTTTGTGGGTTTTCCTGCTGCGTTCGTTATGTCCCAACCGAGAATAAGAAATAGTTGATCCAAAAAATCCGTTCTTAGTTGGGTTTCGTTGTATCTTGCAGAACGATAATAATCAATATCATTTTCGTATTTATCAATTAGTCTTTGTAGCTGAGCTTTTTTATTCATCAATTTCTCACAACGATATCTATCAAAAGGTAGACTTCTAATGATTGTTATTCTTGTGCCGAAGTATTGTTAGTCAAGTCATCCTTAAAACAAGCTCCATCCTTACATCTCTTGTTGTGCGACTCAGATTCCGCAGTCACTATTTTTACCTCAAAAACCACCGAAACACTACCAATAGGTGGCTTTTGGACGACTCTGAAGAGGGAGACTGTCTAGACCCTACTTAATGCCACAAAAACACCATCAGTAGGTCGCATCTCGATAATGACCAAGGAAAGTTGTGGCTGCGCCACATGAGAATGCCATAAACGGGTGGCTTTTGATTGATTGATTGATTGATTGATCTTACCCAGCAAAAGATGAACAACCAAAGACAAAAACCCAGCATAAACCCACTTACTACCCAGTCGTTATTTTTCTATAGTATTTCATAAAAACCTTTATTAACAGCCTTTTATATAAATCCCCCACATCACCTGTACTTAGAATAATCAAGTGGGGAACGGACTCTGCATATACCGCCGTTCACCATTAAGTAACCATTTTCGATGGTGCTTCTGTAAGTAACCCTACAAAACAAGCCATTAATTTTTAGAGATCCTCCGACATACAAATTATGTCCTCTGAGCAGATCTCCATGCGTAAAGTCCGATTCACCGAGGGCAGCCAGGTGATGTCCCATGTCTAGACCTGAAGGGGGCCCAGTGGCCGTATAGGCTGTGGGGACTGCGCCCTTCTACTGCCATACCTGGCGTCCCCGTCGATGGACTTTTCCATAACGGCGTAGTACCCGATAGAAGGTTGATTCGCTCTTCAGATAAATGCCTTTATCGGCCAGTTGTGGCACGATTTGGGATGGCGGCAGGCTCGCGTATTCCGGTTGATGGCAGATATCCCTTATCTTTGCTTCTTCATTCAGACTCAGACGATTATAAGGTGCCGGACGTACTGCTTCGGGTCAGCCGTCATAGAAAGAGTGTTGCCACCGCCGCGAGGTACGCAGGCTGATATTCACTTCACGGCAGGCGACGGCAAGTCTTGCACCGGAGAGCACGGCTTCATTAATCCACAAGATGAACCACTGTCGTTCATCCGCCGGGGTCAGCGGTCCCCGTCCGTTTCCCCGTAATAGTCCGCGAGATTTTTTCGCAGCACCAGTATGACCACCGCCTCCGACAGGACTTTTTCCTTGCTGATCAGCTCTTTTTTCTGGGCCTTATTCTCTTTCGGGCTTTGCTTCAGGGCCGCTTTTTCTACGGGATTTTCAGTCTGTATAAAGCCCTATTTCCACTAAATAAGCTGCTCAGGATAAAGCCCCTTTTTACGGCAGTATTCTGCGATTTCAGCCTCGCTGAGTGTGGCGGTTTTCACAATGGCAGCAAAACGGGCTTCTGCTGACCACTGTTCGCTGTTTTTACTGTTACCCGGCACTGGTTTCCCCTCTGATTTAGCCTGATAACACCAATTATACAGGGTAGCTTCGGATATTCCTTCCATCTGTGCAACAGCAGCCACGGTCATGTTGTAAGGGGAAGTAGTTTTGCCAGTGTTGCCGCCTTACGCTCCGATGAAATACGTTTCATTAGTCACTCAGGTTGCCCTCAGGATGATTTTTCAGAGGGGTGACAACTATCCTGACACTGAGGGGGAAGCAGCGTCTGCCGGTATGTAACCCGGTGCCATTGGTAACGCCTGATGCACTTAGCCAGAGCTGGTCGATAAACTTTATGCACGATGCGCTGGTGTGCGGCAGACGCTTCCGGACCTTCAACGTGGTGGATGACTTTAACCGTGAAGCCCTGCAATAGAGATTGATCTGAATATCCCGGCGCAGCGGGTGGTCAGAGTGCTGGGCAGGACAGTGGCGAACCGGGAGTATCCGCTGAAACTGAGGATGGACAATGGCCTAGAACTGCTCTCGCTGACACTTGCACAGTGTGCTGAAGAGCATGGTGTGATACTGGAATTTATCAAGTCGTGTAAGCCGACGCAGAATGCGCTTATTGAACAGTTCAACCGGACGTATCGGACATAAATCCTGGATTTATACCTGTTCAGAACGGTGAATGAAGCACGGTAAATCACGGAACGCTGGCTGAATGAATACAACAGCGAGCGTCCCCATGAATCCCTGAATAGCCTGACACCGGAGGAATAACGGCTGATGACTGAAAAAACGGAACTCTCAAAAAGTGTGTGGAACTAAAACGGGTGTGCTTACTCTTCAGGTAGAGAGGGCAGCAAGATTTCTTCACCGTTGTCCACTAGTGCTCCATCAGCAACAAGTTTTTTCAACCATCGCGTAAAATGTTTAATATCAATCCCCTGACTTTTCAAATCATCACGAATGTTTTTTTTTGTGCATTTTTCACCATTTGCCAAACGATTTTTAATTATTCCCCAAAGAATTTTATGATTTAGAGTTAGGTTAGAAACCTCAGATAATTCAGGAAATAAATACTTTGGTCTTCTCGCACTATCAATAACAGCCAGAGAAGTGACTGACTCACCATCAGTATCGACAAATAACTCTGACTGTTGCAATTCATAAGCGTTAGATTTCGGCTCTTCTGCATCTTTCATCTTCGTACAAGATAGAATGAATGCTTGCTCTTCGGCCTCTCTTTTAACATTAAACTCAACATCAAGTGCGGCTCTAAATGAGCTTGACCCTCTGGCCCCCTTAGACTCATCCTTGCCTGAATGATGTACCACAAGGACTGTTGCAGATGTTTTATTTTTTAATGAGTCACAGCCTTCAATAAATGCCCCCATATCTCTGGCGTCATTTTCATCCTTTCCACCAAAACAACGCGCAAGGGTGTCGAAAATGATTAGTCGAACAGGGAGATGACTCATACCCTCAATATATTTAACCAACTCAACAAGTGTACTAATCTCCGACCTTCTCACCGGAAACACAGGCCTATTAACTAACCAAAGATTATCAACCTCTTTTTGATATATATTTTCCCAAGCTTTAACCCGACGACATACACCGATTCCTCCTTCCCCTACTATATAGACAACAGCCCCCTGATTTACTTTATTT
This sequence comes from Klebsiella sp. D5A, assembly GCF_001620885.1. Classification (NCBI taxonomy): domain Bacteria; kingdom Pseudomonadati; phylum Pseudomonadota; class Gammaproteobacteria; order Enterobacterales; family Enterobacteriaceae; genus Klebsiella; species Klebsiella sp. D5A. The sequence goes on from NZ_LOAR01000024.1 coordinate 33,816, forward strand.
TCTGCCCAATTAATCCCGGTTGCAATATGACATGCCCAAGATATAGCCAAAAAGCTTTTATAAGATCCGCTGGGACCATAAATGCTGCATAATGTTTGGTCTGGAAGGTAATTTTTCATAACATAACATTGCTGCTTGTTATAACCGTCTGACCCTTTACTTAATGGCATTCCATTTACGCTGGAAATTTTTTTCACATTGTTACTGATGTTTTCATCGTTCATAATATCATTTCCGTTATATAATTAGAGACTATTTTCTGACAAAGGCACCCCTCTGCCAGAAAGACAGTTTATTTTTCTTTGCCATTTACTTTGTAGATGTGCTGATTTTTTCTTGGATCCAGGAATTAATTTCACTTTCAATGAAAGCTACTTTTCTTGAGCCTATTTTTATCTTTCTTGGGAATACCCCCAATTTGATTAATTCATAGATTCTTGGCCGGGAGTATCCAGTTCTGTTAATTACTTCATCAAACGTAAGCAACTTATCCATTTCTCACCTCTCATAAAAATTTATTTACTATTATTTTCAAAGTCATATGGATGATGAAACCCATGTTGCAACTGCATTAGATAATCTGACCACCATTGCATCATTTTTTGCCTTTCTGGAATAAGCTCTGCTTTGTGAATGTATGCAGCACGAACATTATTTCTTTCTTGATGGCTCATTTGTCTTTCTATTGCATCTCGGCTCCATTTCCCAGACTCAATAAGGGCACTACATGCCATAGTCCTGAACCCATGAGAACAAAGATCTTTTTTGGTATCGTATCCCATCGATTGTAAGGCATGATTAATAGTATTCTCACTCATTGGTTTTTTAGGGAAATGATCACTGGTAAATACAAATATTCTTTCTCCTGTAATGCTTTTTATTTCCTGAATAATCGAACATGCTTGATGACTCAACGGTACAATGTGGGGTGTTTTCATCTTAGAACCACGATAAGAATACTTTACCCCCGGTATTTCCTCCCTGACCGATGGGATAGTCCATAATGAATTTTCTAAGTCAAATTCCTTCCAGCGCGCAAAACGCAGCTCACTTGAGCGCACGAAAGTATGTAAAAGAAATGTCATAGCTAACTGAGTTAATCTTCTGCCTTTAAATTTTTCTATGCGTTTAAGGAACTCTGGTATGTTCTCTAATTCCAGTGCAGCACGATGCTCCGAGTTTCTTTTTATCAGAGCCCCCGATTTGTGCGCAATGGGGTTAAACTCCAACAATCCATTATCAACAGCCAAAGTCATAACTGAATTAATACGCTGATAAATACGCGATGCCAACTCTAAACGCCCTGAATCTTGAACTTGCTTAACAGGTTTTAGAAGATCCTGCGTTTTGAGGAGCTTAATATTATCGTCACCAAATACTGGAAAAACCTCATCCAGTAGACTTTTAAGAATGCGTCTACTATGTTCCTTTGACCATTGGCGATTACTCGCATGCCATTGCATAGCGACTTCACGGAATGTTAAAAAACCTTCTTCATCCTTCGTCCCTCTTGGATCAATTCCTCTGGCAATATTTCTTTTGACCTCTTCTCGTTTTTCACGTGCTAATGCCAAAGGGATATATTTATACTCACCAAGAGATATCAGCCGATCTTCTCCATTAAATCGGTAACGCAGTCGCCAATAAGCAGAGCCATTTGATTTAATCAACAGGTATAGTCCACTGCCATCTGATAGACGACTGTCTTTTTCGATAATTTCCCCACTCAGTTTCCGAGCATTTAACTCTCTGAGTTGTTTTTTAATATAAGCATCCGTCAGAAACATAATTAAATTCTCCGATAGTATTTTTAGATATCAAGACGCCTGTTAACGACTGACCACATATCCAAACTACTACGAGCGAAAGAGGAGCCGAATAGCAAACCCTAAAATACGGAGTTAAATCCCATAAAAAATAAATTATCGATATTTATTAAAATAAAACGCATATTTTTTTAATTTTAAATCCAAAAAATATGTACATTACAGTATAATACACTACCTGAGGTAGACCTCGGTTATTTCGGGTCTGAAATGCCCCAGTTCCTGACTGACAATCTCAAGTGCCTCAGCATAATGGCATCCGAGACTCTGAAGTTCTTCCATTCGTTCCTGCGCATAACTATGTCGCGTCCCATGACTCCCCGCAGACCAGCCCAAGGTTCTGGTACTGGCTGTGCTGAATGATCGGCTCCAGGATTGCCCTGCTGCGATGGCATAAAATTGGTCATAGTGGACACCACGATCAGTGATTTTTATCGGTTCTGGTAATCGTGTTGTCTCCAGGTTTTCGGCCAAATCAGTGGATAACCTAATTTCCCGAATTAGCCCGCCTTTTCCCTGCACCGTGTACGCCTTCCCAGACCGTCCCATAAATTTTTTAGCCGAAACAGGCCTGATATTCGGTTGGCGTTGCTGTAACTCACAGATCGTAAATAATTCGTGGCTACGTAATCCCGCATTGTAGGCAATCAGTGTTGCCAGACCATTTTTATCGGACTGATGCGATGAAATAAGGAAGATCTGTTCTGATGTATATGATCTCGATGATAATTCTTTCTCTTTCAAAGAATGCACTACCTCAAGAACTTCTCCGGAGGGTAATTCCTTCGTCAGATGAATCATCATTGCCTGTAGAGCCTGACGTTCCATATCCAGGCTTTTCTGACCAACAGCAGCAGCCCTTTGATGGAAATAAACCGTGGCCATTTCAGGCGTAACATCCTGTAGGTTTATTCCGCCATTTATTCTGAAATACAGGGCAATCCGCGTCAGGGCTGCCTGATAATTTCTCACTGTGCCAACTGAGCGAAAAACATCAGCCTGCAAAATTTTCATTACGTTAGCGGCCTGCCGTTTTGCTATTTCCCGGTCAGTTTTTTTGACTGAGAATTTGGCCATCATTCTTCTCCAACCAGCGTGTGACTGTTGTTAAAACAACACAGACTCTTTTTTTTCGTAACCAACGCTGAATTTCAGATGCAGAAGCACCATGCCGCCTTAGCGCAAGTATTTCCATTCGATATCTGTCCAGACGCGATTTATTGCGCCTGTAGGGCTTTTTCCTGCGCTGCCGTGTTTCTGCCTGTAATTGCTTTACTATCATTTCTGCATCGAACATAAGAAGCCTGCTGAGTTGTAAGAACATCTGGTCCGCGGTCTGCAGCCAGCGACCACTATGAATAGCATGACCCATAGCGCCTGTTCGCCCCGGTTAGCCTGTATCAGGCGGGCTCGGACTGTTCTCGCCCTGGAAGAAAAGTTGTGAGTTTTTACCGCAGGCAATATCCCCATCAGATTAGGGTTCTGCGTGAGAGTTATTAGCGTTAGGTATATTTGATAAAATGCTTATGAAACATAATCATATTGAAATATGACGCAGCTAAATCGCATTTGATAGATTTGAGGCATACATTCATAACTTACTGAAAAGTTAGGAAAGCCATAGATTTGATACCTGTTCTGGCCAGGTTTTGCCATTAAATCATTATTGCCTGTTGTCGGCCAGGCTTTGCCATCAGAGATGTTGTAATTTGTCAGTTTCAGCCCTGACAGCCCCTAAGGACGGCTTAATACTTTTAAGTTAATAAAAAGTTATGGCAAAATCAACGTTGCATTGATTAAGTTGCGCATTTTCCCTCTCAGCCCTTGCCGTACAACGCCTCCCAGCCTAGTCCTTATATAACGCATAGCGTTAATGATGGTGAAAGCATTATCGAGTGAGCCTTCAGGCGATGCATTTTTTGTAAGCCTTGAGGCGTATGATTCTTCTTTAACACAAATCCTACGGCAATTTGAATCAGGATGGTAACCGTTTGAGCTTCATTTGCTCGTCAGTTGACTGTTGTTCGCAAGTCATTTGGGCATTCTTTGATAAACTGACAGACAGCTTTGAGCGAAAAGCAGGCGCTCCGAAATCAGCAAGACATAACAGCAATCTTGCGCTCATCGTTATTACCGCATGCCGGCTTTGTTGAATAAATCGAACTTTTGCTGAGTTGAAGGATCAGATCACGCATCTTCCCGACAACGCAGACCGTTCCGTGGCAAAGCAAAAGTTCAAAATCACCAACTGGCCCACCTACAATAAAGCCCTCATCAACCGTGGCTCCATAACTTTCTGGCTGGATGATGAAGCTATTCAGGCCTGGTATGAGTCGGCAACGCCTTCATCACGGGGAAGACCTCAGCGCTATTCTGATCTCGCCTGAAGTGGTCAACAAAAACTGGCCACCGCGTTAGAGTTTTTCCAGTATCGGTTTTCTGATTCGTTTGGCGGTAACCCACCATTATATTCGTGCGGTCTTAGTGCGCTGTAATATCCAACGATATAGTCCGTTATTGCGTGAGCTGCATCGCTGAAGCTTACATAGCCCGTCGCCGGCACCCATTCGTTCTTCAGACTCCTGAAGAAGCGCTCCATTGGGCTGTTATCCCAGCAGTTTCCACGCCGACTCATACTCTGCCTGATCCGGTATCGCCACAGTAACTGCCGGAACTGCCTGCTCGTATAATGGCTGCCTTGGACGCCCTTCTAAGAGTCAAGCTGTTATCGGGATACTGTTGATCCGCCTGTTTTGATTGCGCAGTAACGTGTAAAATTCGCGGGAGATATATCGCTTTAGACAGCGTATCGCTTCCATTTTTGTATGTCCTTCGGCTAAACGCCTGGCGACATATTCCTTTGTTTTTGCGTCAGTTCGTAAGCGTCCGATGGCGATGATGTGAAGTGCACTATTTGCAGCACGATCTCCACCACGATTAAGTCGGTAACGGTTCGTTTTTCCAGAAGAAACGGGGACCGGGCTGACACCACACAGTGCCGCAAATCCTGATTCTGATCTTAACCGTTGAGGATTGTCTCCGGCAGTGATCAGCAACTGTGAAGCGCTTTCGTATCCGATAGCATTACGTTTAATCAGCTCAGGTGCCAACTCGTCGACAATTGCCGCAATCATGACATCCAGATCAGCGATTTCGTCATGTAACTCGAGATAGCGTCGGGCAAGGGACTTTAATGAAATGCGATAAACGTTGGTTACATTGCGGTATTCACTGGCATCAGGTCTCCAGGAACCCAGGGTCCTGATGAGCTGCATGCGCGTCATATTTCTGAGCTGTTCACGTAATTCATCCGGGGCAGAGATAATATTTGAATGGATAATCTGGAGAGCGACTCTGCGGGCTGATATTGCTGTTTTTCGGCAAGTTTTTAATACCCGCAGGGACTCAATCATGCCATCACGCGTTTTGGGAGTAACTGTCCTGATGCCTGAGAATGCTGCATGAGCGGCACATTCAGCATCAATTGTGTCACTTTTACCCCGTTTGCGTCGCTCCATCCGGTCTGGAGCAGTCACCTCAAGAACTTCGTAAGCGTACAGCGAGAACCGTATTGACGGGGATGTGTTATTCAGTTGG
>NZ_LOAR01000025.1:0-37704 GCF_001620885.1 Klebsiella sp. D5A
GCGCTGGAGGAAAGCAGCGGGGGCGATGTGATGAACAGCCCGTATGAGAGCTGGATCCCCCAGGCGTTTGGGACGATAAGCCGGACAGCGGAACAGGGCGCGGGGTATCAGTACGGTCTGGTACCACAGTTATATCGTGACCTGATGGCGGAGATGGACAGCAACCGCGACGGGAAAGTGACAGCAGAGGAAATCAGACAGGCGCTGGCAGTGCGGGATCCGCTGGTGAAGAACGTGGTCAACTGGCTGGTAGTCAAACATCACAGCGAAAGGTATGGGGGCCGATCGACAGGGCACTGGGAAGGGTTTTATAAGGATCTGGACTCGCTGGAGGTGAAATACTGCGAGAAATGGCAGGCGGATCTGGAATGGATGAGTAAGGTGCCGCCGTTTGATAAGGATGAGGCGGTATGGCATTTTCATCCGGTGGTGTTTTTAGATGCTATTATTGATAAATTTACAGATGTGATTGAATTCCAAACAACTTTAGGTGTTTATAGAATTTCAAAGAAATCAGCAGAATTCATATTATCCTGGGAGGCATATATGCCTAAACCATATGTCCCAGAAGGAGACCAATCAAGTGGCGTCACTGTCGGATATGGATATGATTTGGGGCAGCAAACTACTTCATCGGCAAGGGCATTGCTATCTGAGTATTACTCTAATTCACAGGTTGAAAGATTACTTTCTGCAATTGGTAAGAAAGGTAACGAGGCTCGAGCAATTGTCCATGAGTTGTTTGACATTACAATCGAAAAAGATAAAGCATTAGATATGGCCATGGTATTAAAAGAGCGATATTGTCAGATCGTTGTTGATATTTATCCCCAGGCAATAATTCTTCCTCCAGACAGTGCCGGAGCCATACTATCATTAGTATATAATCGTGGGCCATCATTAGCACTTCCTAAGCCAGGAGATCTAATAGATAGACGTCGTGAAATGAGAGAGATTCGTGATGATTTTGAGCAGGGTAATATAAAAAAATTCCTGAGCGTTTGAGAAGTATGAAGCGTTTATGGCCCCATCAGCGAGGGCTTGGACTACGTAGAGATGGCGAAGCAAAGTTAATAGAAAATGAAATTTTCTATTGAGGATAAAATGAAAAATAGCATTACAAGAATGTTGGTTCTTGTGTTACTCTTCTTTTCAAGCATGATTTATGCGTGCGGTGATAACCTAACGCCCTTGTTCAGGGACCATTTGAAGATAACTCTTTTACTAATGGATTTATTTGTTTTCAATATGCGCCTGATAAAAGGGATATATATTTTTATCTAAGCTGTATTAATAATGGTAAGTTATATAATTCTAAAGTCGATACCTTCTATTACTCTGATGCCCCGGTGGAATTAATGACCATTTTCTTTATGCAAATAAATGGGTATAGAAATGTTGTTGTTCTTCTTCGATGGCATGTAAATTATGAAGGCAATGGTGTCGAATATCCGTATTATTATGAGGTTAAATCATATAAACATGACGAAGGGCGAGGGTATATAAAGAATTTGGATGGGGAAAAAGATTCTCAATTATCTGGTTATCAAATCAAAAGTAACGGAAACATTCAAAACTTCCCATTGGATAATGCGGGGAAAATAAAGAAATTTTTGCGCGTTAAGTATGGTGTATGATTTTTATCTACCGCATGAAAGTTCAGGGTCGAACAACAAGCTGAATCAATGCAGGAGACTCTCATAGATTCTTTATCAATGGGTTACTTGGGTTCCGGGCGCTGGAGGAAGATAGCGGTGATGATGTGATGAACAGCCCTGGATCCCCCAGGCGTTCGGGACGATAAGCCGAACGGCTGAACAGGGCGCGGGGTATCAGTACGGTCTGGTAACACAGTTTTATCGTGATCTGATGGCGGAGATGGACAGCAACCGCGACGGGAAAGTGACGGCAGAAGAAATCAGGCAGGCGCTGGCAGTACGGGATCCGCTGGTGAAGAATGTGGTCAACCGGTTAATAGTAAAGCAACAAAGCGAGTGGTATGGGGGCCGTGCGACAGGGCGCTGGGAAGGATTTTATAAGGATCTGGACTCGCTGGAAGTGAAGTACTGTGAGAAATGGCAGGCTGATCTGGAGTTCATAAACAAAGCGCGTTATTTGACAAGAACGAGGCTGTGTAATCAGGAAGGGAAAACAGCTTGGTGCGTCTGAATGGACTCGAACCATCGACCCCCACCATGTCAAGGTGGTGCTCTAACCAACTGAGCTACAGACGCATTATGGTGCGTTTAATTGGACTCGAACCAACGACCCCCACCATGTCAAGGTGGTGCTCTAACCAACTGAGCTATAAACGCATTATGGTGCGTTCGATTGGACTCGAACCAACGACCCCCACCATGTCAAGGTGGTGCTCTAACCAACTGAGCTACGAACGCAATGTTGTGGTGACAACGGGGACGCATATTAGCGGCAGGGAGAGGATGTGGCAAGAGGTAAACGTCACTTTTCTTGCACATTGCATGCGATTGCGGAACTTTTACCCATTCCGGATATATTTTACTGAACCACAAGGATATTTCTTCGCCAGCGAGCGTCATGACTCGCTTTTTTCTGCCCGTCTAACTCTGCGCGGTAGGGTTGCCGTTGTGTTAAATTATCGGCCACCAGAAGAGAAGGAGTCATAACGAAGATGAAATCGATTGGTATTTTTTGCGGTTCTTCAGCTGGCGAACATCCGCTGTATCTCGACACCGCCCGTCTGGTCGGACGTACGCTGGCGCAGCAGGGGCTGGCGCTTGTCTATGGCGGCGGCAAAGTCGGTCTGATGGGGGCGGTCGCCGATGCGGCGCTGGAGGCCGGTGGCGTGGTGATCGGCGTGATGCCGCGCGGCCTGGTGGAGCGGGAAATTGCCCACCGCGGCTTGACGGAGCTGCATGTGGTCGAGGATATGCACGAGCGGAAAACCAAAATGGCGGCGCTGGCGGATGGCTTTATTGCCCTGCCGGGCGGGGCGGGGACGCTCGAAGAGATTTTCGAACAATGGACCTGGGCGCAACTGGGGATCCATGAGAAACCGTGCGCGTTCCTGAATATCAAGGGTTATTACGATCCGCTTCAGGCGATGGTCGACAACATGGTACGGGAAGGATTTATGCACCCGCGCTACGCGGAGATGCTGCCGTTTGCTACCTCGGCAGACGAGATTATCGCCGGTTTTCGCGACTATACGCCGCCGGCCCGTAAATGGGTTCAGCAGCCCGCTATTTAAACATCAAGCGCAGGGTAAACAGCGCGCAGACGATGAGCAGTAACAGCAGCAATTCGAAGCGATAGCGTTGCAGCATGATGTCCTCCTGAAAAAAAACCGGCGCTGTTCAGCGCCGGTTTATCACCTTAACGCCCTGACCATTATGCCGCCGGTTTAACCGCCGGTTTAGCTGCGTGGTGTGCCGCTTTATGATGTTTCTTTGCAGCCTGCGCTTTCTGCGCGACTGCCGGTTTCGCAGCGGCTTTATGGTGTTTCTTCGCCGCCTGGGCTTTCTGCGCTACTGCCGGTTTCGCAGCGGCTTTATGGTGTTTCTTCGCCGCCTGGGCTTTCTGCGCTACTGCCGGTTTCGCAGCGGCTTTATGGTGTTTCTTCGCCGCCTGGGCTTTTTGCTCAGCAGCCGGTTTTGCAGCGGCTTTGTGGTGTTTCTTCGCCGCCTGGGCTTTCTGCTCGGCTGCCGGTTTCGCGGCCGCTTTGTGATGTTTCTTATGGTGAACGGTGGTATGGCTGGCAGCTGCGGCCGGGGTGGCGCTTGCGGCATCGGCAGCGAAAGCAACTGATGACAGACCCATAGCAGCGGCAACAACCAGAGCTAATACTTTTTTCATTCTGAAATCCTCGAATTGGTTTCTTGAGTAACCCCACTGCGGGGCTGTTGACCACACTATATGCGTCTCGGGGAGTGCCATCAGTGAGTCTTTGGTGTCGGGGAGTAACGGAATGTACAACGTGGTCGCAATGCCGGAGAACGAAAAAGCCCGCCGGAGGGGCGGGCTTTGCAGGGACTAGCGCGCGGCGCGCTGTAAGATGATGCTGGAGGGCTGGCGCTGTAGAAAACGCATCCGCAGCATCATCATGATGGCGGCGGAGGTCAGGCCGATGATAAATCCACACCAGAAACCGGCGGGCCCCATGCGTGGCACAACCATATCGGTCAACGCCAGCAGATAGCCGCTCGGCAAACCCAGCACCCAGTACGCGGTAAAGGTAATAAAAAAGATAGACCGGGTATCTTTATAGCCGCGCAGAATGCCGCTGCCGATCACCTGGATGGAGTCGGAGATCTGATAGATAGCCGCCAGCAGCATCAGGTGTGAGGCCAGCAGCACCACCTCGGGATTATCGTTATACAGCAGGGCAATCTGTTCACGCATCAGCACGGTAAAGATAGCGGTAAATACCGCCAGACAGACGCCCACGCCCACGCCGGTGCGGGCCGAAACCTGGGCATCGATCGTTGAACCTTGTCCGAGACGGAAGCCGACGCGAATGGTGACCGCCGCCGCCAGCGATAGCGGCAGAACGAACATCAATGAGCTGAAGTTAAGCGCGATCTGGTGACCGGCGACGTCAATGATCCCCAGCGGGGAGACCAGCAGCGCGACGACGGCAAACAGCGTGACTTCAAAGAACAGCGCCAGAGCAATGGGCAGCCCCAGCTGCACCAGCCGTAACAGGACGGCGAAATCGGGGCGGCTGAAGTGCTCGGCGCAGCGGATATCCCGCATCGAACGCGCCCGACGCACCCACCACAGCATGCTGGCGAACATCACCCAGTAAACCGAAGCAGTCGCTACCCCGCAGCCGACACCGCCCAGCTCGGGCATGCCGAAATGACCATAGATAAAGATATAGTTCACCGGAATGTTGACCAGTAAGCCGATAAAGCCCATGACCATCCCGGGTTTGGTTTTCGCCAGCCCTTCACACTGATTACGGGCAACCTGGAAGAACAGATAGCCCGGCGCGCCCCACAGCAGCGCGCGCAGATAGCCAACCGCCTTCTCAGCCAACAGCGGGTCGATATTATGCATGGAGCTGATGATATAGCCGGCGTTCCACAGCACGACCATAATCAGCACCGAGACAAAGCCGGCCAGCCAGAAGCCCTGACGCACCTGCTGTGCGATGCGATCCCGCCGTCCGGAGCCGTTAAGCTGCGCCACCACCGGGGTCAGCGCCAGCAGCAGCCCGTGGCCAAAGAGGATCGCCGGCAGCCAGATGGAGGTCCCGATGGCCACGGCGGCCATATCCGTGGCGCTGTAGCCACCCGCCATCACGGTATCGACAAAACCCATCGCTGTCTGCGCCACCTGCGCAAGGATGACGGGTATAGCCAGAGCTAATAACTGACGCGCTTCAACGAAATACTTCTGCACGTGAACACCTTTATTTTGTTGTTATTTTGAGACTAAAAAAGCCGCCGTAACTGGCAGCAAGGGGATAAAAATGAGGAATTTCCAGTCTATTGTAGCGAGGATTAGCCATTAAGCCAGTGAAAAAAGAGTCGAGGCACGAAGCGCGCTGGCAACCGCTTTGCCCTCCTGTTATTGTTCCCGATAGCGAAAACGGTAATGATACCGTCATGATTTTCAACAGGAGCCTAACATGTTTACTGGTATTGTTCAGGGAACCGCGAAAGTGGTATCCATTGATGATAAACCCAATTTTCGCACCCATGTGGTGGAGCTACCGGCGCATATGCTGGAGGGGCTGGAAACCGGCGCCTCGGTAGCCAATAACGGCTGTTGCCTGACGGTGACCGAAATAAACGGCGCGCACATCAGCTTCGATCTGATGAAAGAGACGCTGCGGATTACCAACCTCGGCGATATTCAGATCGGGGATGAAGTGAACGTCGAGCGGGCGGCGAAATTCAGTGATGAAATCGGCGGGCATCTGATGTCCGGCCATATTATGACCACCGCGGAAATCGTGAAGATCCTCACTTCCGAAAATAACCGTCAGATCTGGTTTAAAGTGCAGGATCCGACGCTGATGAAATATATCCTTTATAAAGGTTTCATCGGTATTGATGGCATTAGCCTGACGGTGGGCGAGGTGACGGCAACCCGCTTCTGCGTGCATCTTATCCCGGAAACGCTGCAGCGGACCACGCTGGGCGCGAAAAAGCTGGGTGACCGCGTCAATATTGAGATTGACCCGCAAACTCAGGCGGTTGTCGATACGGTTGAACGCGTGCTGGCCGCGAAAGACGTTGCGTCTAAGGTGAATGAAGCCTGAAAAAAATCCCCCGCCGGTGAGCGGGGGAGATTTTGTTAGCGGGCGATGCGTAGCCCATGTTCAATGCCGCGCGAGAACACTACCTGCCAGAGCTGAATGTCACGGGCGCGGAAGGCGCCGGCGCAGGCGTTCAGATAATAGCTGAACATCCGTTTGAAACGTTCAGAATAGTTATCGGCAATTTCCGGCCAGCTGGCGAGAAAACGCTCATACCAGGCCATCAGGGTGGTGTCATAATCGGCGCCGAAGTTATGCCAGTCTTCCATCACAAAGTGCTTCTCGCTGGCATCGGCGATCTGCCGAACCGACGGCAGACAGCCGTTGGGGAAGATATATTTATCGATCCACGGGTCGACGTTATGGTCGGTGACTTTGGAACCGATGGTGTGCAGTAAGAAACGGCCGTTGGGTTTCAAATTACGATCCGCGACCTCAAAGTAGGTGGCGTAATTTTTCGGTCCCACGTGCTCGAACATACCGACGGAGACGATACGGTCAAAGCTGTCGTGCAGATCGCGATAGTCCTGGAGCCGAATCTCCACGTCAAGATCAGCGCAGCGCGCCTGGGCCATCTTTTGCTGCTCGGCGGAGATGGTCACGCCGACAACGCTGACCTGGTAATTTCGCGCCATATACTCGGCGAGCCCGCCCCATCCACAGCCGATGTCCAGTACCCGCATCCCCGGCTCAAGCTCCAGCTTACGACAGATGAGATCCAGTTTAGCCTGCTGCGCCGCTTCGAGGGTTTGCGCCTCTTTCCAGTATCCGCAGGAATACTGCATGTAGGGGTCAAGCATTCGGCTGAAGAGATCGTTGCCGAGATCGTAATGCTCTTTGCCAACAATCCAGGCGCGTTTTTTACTTTGCAGATTGAACAGGCGAGCGCCTGCGATGCGGAGTGTATCTTTGAAATGGTGAGGGAGCTGTTTTTCCAGTCCGGCGCGAAGCACTTTGTGGAAGAATATATCCAGACGCTCGCAGTCCCACCAGCCGTCCATATAGCTTTCGCCTAACCCCAGCGACCCCTCCTGCAGGACACGTTTAAAGAAAAGAGGGTTTTTAATTCGCAGGTCTGACGGCGCGGAGCCATTGATTTCTATTCCCGCACGGCCCAATAATTCAGCTGCAATCCGGTACCAGTCATCATTTGGTACACTTACTTCTTCTATACACGATGAACTCATAGCTTCTCCATCACGCCCAAGTGATCAGAACCTTAAAACAGCGTAGACGCTTTTTTGGCTTTGTGAGAAATCTCACGGATAATCCGTGAAGTCGCTATCCGACGTAGAACAGAGGAAGGGAGATAACCCTTGCCGAAAGGCCTTCCATGGTGAAACGGAGGCATCCTGCATCCGTTAATATTTAACTATTTTCTATTTATGTGAACCCGGATCCAGTATAGGACGCTAAGTACTGGCTTTCAATAAAATTTTCTTAGCATGCTAACGACTGGTCCGGGCAACGGCGATGGGCGTTACGCGTGGGAAGAGTGGGGGGTCAGCTCCGGCGTTTGCTGCAGGCGATAGCCGATTCCGGCTAAGCCAATCGAGACCAGCATCACGCTGGTGGTGGTCAGCAGCGGCGTGGCGATCAGCGCCGATACCAGCAAACTGGTCAGGAAGCACAATCCCAGCTGCAGCGTATTCTGCAGCGCCGCCGCGCGGCCCGTTGCCTGCGGGAAGGGTTTCAGCGCCTGGGCGACCACAATGGGATAGATCCCGCCGTTGACCACCGCCATCATGCAGAACGGGATCATTAACGCCACCAGCGAGGCATGCGTTTGCAGGCCGACCAGCCAGGTGGCGGCAACGCTGACGGCGAAGACCACCAGCAGCCACGGCAGCATCTGTTGTCCTGACCATTTTTGCAGCAGCGCGCGACAACCATAGCCGCCCACCAGAAAGGCGATGGTCTGTGGGATATAGCTCAGGCCGATAGCGGTTGGGCCATAGCCCATTTCGTGCAGGATAAAAGGTGAACCGGTAAGCCAGGCGAAGAAGCTGGCGGAGCAGGCGGCGTAGATCAGGACGTTGCCGCTGTATTCCCGGGAGCGCAGCAGCGCGAGAAAGGTGATCTTCTGCTGCGTCACTGCTACCGACTTTGCGGCTGCCTTCAGGCGCAGGGCAGGCAGCATCAGCAGCAGAGTGATGGCAAACAGGGTTGCGAAGATGGCTTGCCACTCGAAGTGCACCAGTAGCCAGCTACCCAGCAGCGGGGCCAGCGCTGGCGACAGTCCTACCAGCGGCATAATGGTGGCGAAGATGCGGTTCGTGCGCTGGGCAGGATAGTAATCGGTGACCATCGCCTGCCAGGTAACGGCCGCGGCACAGACGCCAATCGCCTGCAAAAAGCGCAGCGCCAGCATCAGGGTAGCGTTGTGCACCCACAGCATCCCCAGACAGCCGGCCGCGAAAATTGCCAGGCCGCTCAACAGCACCGGTTTGCGCCCATAGCGGTCCGACAGCGGCCCCCAGAACAGCTGCCCCAGCGCGAAGCCGGCGAGGAACAGGCTCAGGCTGGCGCTGATGGAGGCAGCGGAGGTATTGAGATCCTGCTGCATGGCGGCAAACGCCGGCAGGTACATATCGGTGGCCAGAAAGCCCAGCACGCTCAGGCCGGCCAGCCAGACTAAAAATCCTTTCCCAGGTTGTGACATAACGTTCTCATTTTTGGAGTACAGGTACGATGCCGCAGAGTGTAGGGAGTGCATTGTGGCTTGTGAAACGCTAATATTTGTCACATGCATTCAAAAATTTTGCAGGCAGAAAATGTGGTCTGAATACTCTCTGGAAGTGGTTGATGCCGTGGCCCGCAACGGCAGCTTCAGCGCGGCCGCGCAGGAGCTGCACCGGGTGCCCTCCGCCATCAGCTATACCGTGCGTCAGCTTGAAGAGTGGCTGGCCGTTCCCTTGTTTGAGCGCCGCCATCGTGATGTGGAGCTGACGCCCGCAGGGGTCTGGTTCTTACAGGAAGGGCGCTCTGTTATCAAAAAAATGCAGATCACCCGCCAGCAGTGCCAGCAAATCGCCAACGGCTGGCGCGGGCAGCTGTCGATCGCGGTGGATGATATTGTGAAACCGGCGCGGATGCGCCAGATGATCGTCGATTTCTATCGCCATTTTCCCGACGTCGAGCTCATCGTTTTCCAGGAAGTGTTCAACGGCGTATGGGATGCGCTGGCCGACGGCCGTGTAGAACTGGCGATTGGCGCAACGCGATCTATTCCGGTCGGGGGCCGCTATGCGTTTCGCGATATGGGGATGCTGAGCTGGGACTGCGTGGTGGCGAGCGATCACCCGCTGGCGAAGATGGAGGGACCCCTGAGCGATGATGTCCTGCGTAACTGGCCGTCGCTGGTGCGGGAGGATACGTCACGTTCACTGCCCAAACGAACAACCTGGCTGCTGGATAACCAGAAGAGGGTGGTGGTCCCCGACTGGGAATCGTCGGCCACCTGTCTGTCGGCGGGCCTCTGCGTCGGCATGGTGCCGAGCCATTTCGCCCGACCATGGGTAGATCGCGGCGTGTGGACCGCGCTGGCGCTGGAGAATCCGTTCCCGGATGCCGCCTGCTGTCTGACCTGGCAGCAGAGTGATGCCTCACCGGCGCTGAACTGGATGCTCGACTATCTGGGGGACAGCGACACGCTGAATCGGGAATGGCTGCGGGCGCCGGAGTGATCCGCGCCCGCCAGATGCCTTACCGACGATAATCGACAAACGGGCCATCCGCCACGGAGCGGCGTTCGACCAGACGAGGATGCACTTCGATAGACTGCGACTCTTCACGCTTATTAACGATACGATCCAACAGCATGTTAAATGCGGCTTCGCCCAGGGAATCTTTCGGCTGATGAATAGTGGTTAAAGCCGGGCTGAAATAGCGGGCGTTACGCACATTATCATAACCGATCAGCGAAATGTCCTGCGGCACCCGCAGCCCCATTTCATCCGCCGCGCAGATAGCGCCCATCGCCATGATATCGCCGCCGCAGAACACCGCCGTCGGACGGTGCTGCTGGCTTAAGATCTGCTGCATAGCACGGTAGCCGGACTCCGGCTCGAAGTCGCCCTGCACAATCCAGTTTTCCGGCACGCTGATATGCGCCTCTTTCATCGCCTGCATAAAGCCGGCCAGGCGGCCTGCGCCGGTGTTGCGCTCCAGCGGACCCGGGATCACGCCGATTTCACGATGGCCACGTTCAATCAGGTAGCGTCCGGCGATATAGCCGCCCTGGAAGGCGTTATCGATCACCGCATCGGTGAAGTCGGCTTTTGCTTCGCCCCAGTCCATCACCACCATCGGGATATGGCGATACTCTTCCAGCATGCTCAATACCGAATCCGGATATTCGGAACACATCACCAGCAGGCCGTCGACACGCTTCTGTGCCATCATCGACAAATAGGCGCGCTGTTTTTCCGGATCGTTCCATGCGTTGCCGAGGATCAGGGTGTAGCCCTTCTGGAAGCAGCTCTTTTCAACAGACTCAATAATTTCAGCAAAATAGGCGGCTTCGCTACTGGTCGCCAGCAGACCAATCGATTTAGTATGATTGACTTTCAGGCTGCGGGCCACGGCGCTCGGCGAGTAGTGCAGCTCTTTGATCGCTGCCCACACCGCATTGCGCGTCTCTTCGGCAACGAAACGGGTTTTGTTAATTACATGTGATACAGTTGTAGTGGAAACGTTTGCGCGCTTCGCTACATCTTTAATAGTTGCCATTACATCTCACTCCATGCCTTGACCTGATCGCCTGATCATCGATACGTAAACGTTTGCCTACACACACCCTGAATACAATTTTCAACATTGCATCACGTCGGGAAAACGACACAGAACGACAGGAAGGGGTCAATGGCCGATACGCTTTTAAATTAGCGTGGGATTTTGTCCGATCTTGGGGCAAAGTGGAAGAGCAAAAATGTGCATCGCCCTAAATCCCGGAAGATTTTTGCGATTTTTTGTGCAAAAATGAGCAAGCTCACTTTTGGTGTGGGGATAACAAGAGGGAAAAATGATGGATACCAATTTAAAGTTTTCGCTGATCACCACGGTTATTGCCCTCGGCGTGATCGTTGCTTTCAGCCTGACCGCCATACTGCACTAATGTTCCAGTGAGGGAGGAGCGCGGCCTCCTCCCCGTATCCCGCCATTATTATCAATTCTGCAAAAATCTTTTGTCATTTCGTTCACTTTTGTTTTTTTGTGATTGATGTCATGCTTTTGACTTCTGATGTTACGCCGTCGTCTCTGACGGTCTGATGGAGTCATTGAATGAAAATCAACTTTCCTTTACTTGCGCTGGCGATCGGCGCCTTTGGCATCGGTACCACGGAGTTCTCCCCAATGGGATTGCTGCCGGTGATTGCGAAAGGTGTGGACGTCTCAATCCCAGTGGCGGGAATGCTGATCAGTGCGTATGCCATCGGCGTCATGGTCGGCGCGCCGTTGATGACCCTGCTGTTGTCACATCGCGCGCGGCGCAATGCGCTGATTTTTCTGATGGGGATCTTCACCGTCGGCAACCTGTTGTCATCCATTGCGCCGGATTACACCACCTTGCTGCTGTCGCGCATCATTACCAGCCTCAACCACGGTGCTTTCTTTGGCCTGGGGTCAGTGGTCGCAGCCAGCGTCGTGCCAAAGCATAAGCAGGCCAGCGCGGTAGCCACGATGTTTATGGGGCTCACCATCGCCAACATCGGCGGTGTACCGGCGGCCACCTGGCTTGGCGAAACCATCGGCTGGCGGATGTCCTTCCTGGCCACAGCGGGGTTAGGCCTGCTGGCGATGGTCAGTCTGTGGTTCTCTCTGCCGAAGGGCAGCGCCGGTGAGCGCCCGGATGTCAAAAAAGAGCTTTCAGTCCTGCTACGCCCGCAGGTACTCTCCGCCTTGCTGACTACCGTGCTCGGTGCCGGGGCAATGTTTACGCTGTATACCTATATCTCGCCAGTGCTCAATACGCTGACCCACGCTTCATCGCTGTTTATTACCGCGATGCTGGTGCTGATTGGCGTTGGTTTTTCGCTGGGCAACTATCTGGGCGGCAAATTCGCCGATCGGTCGGTCTCTGGCACGCTGAAAGGCTTTCTGCTGCTGCTGATGGCGATCATGCTGGCGATCCCGCTGCTGGCGCAATCCCAGGCTGGAGCGGCCATCAGCATGATTGTCTGGGGCGCAGCCACCTTTGCGGTGGTTCCGCCGCTGCAGATGCGGGTCATGCGCGTGGCGCATGAAGCGCCGGGGCTCTCTTCTTCGGTGAATATCGGCGCGTTCAACCTCGGCAACGCGCTGGGCGCCGCCGCCGGTGGGGCGGTGATCTCTGGCGGACTGGGCTATGCGTTTGTGCCGGTGATGGGGGCGATTATCGCCGGTCTGGCGCTGCTGCTGGTCTGGTTCAGCGGACGAGCGCAGCCGGAAGAGGCCTTTGCCAGCCAGTAACGCGAGTGTAGGGAAGGGCTAAAAAAACCGCAGCCGGGGAGACCCTGCTGCGGTTTGTCGTTTATGCCGCCAGGTTGGCCGCAACAAACTTCCAGTTAACCAGCGCCCAGAAATGGTCCAGGTAGCTTGGACGGGCATTGCGGTAGTCGATGTAGTAGGCGTGTTCCCAGACGTCAACGGTCAGCAGCGGCTTCGCGTCGGTGGTCAGCGGGGTACCGGCGTTGCTGGTGGAGACGATAGCCAGGCTGCCGTCGGCATTTTTGACCAGCCAGGTCCAGCCCGCGCCGAAGTTTTTCGCTGCGGCATCGGTAAATTTGGCTTTAAAATCCGCAAAGCTGCCGAAGGATTTGGCAATCGCGGCCGCTAACTCGCCTTCCGGTTCGCCGCCGGCGTTCGGCGCCAGGCAGTTCCAGTAGAAGGTGTGGTTCCAGACCTGGGCTGCGTTGTTGAATACGCCGCCTTCAGAAGTGCGGACGATCTCTTCGAGAGATTTGCCTTCGAACGCAGTGCCTTTGATCAGGTTGTTGAGGTTAGTGACATACGCCTGGTGGTGTTTACCGTAGTGATATTCCAGGGTTTCTGCGGAAATGTGCGGCGCCAGGGCGTCTTTTGCATATGGTAATGCAGGTAATTCAAACGACATTGCTACTCTCCTTATAACTTTTTGTTTTATCTCACATTGACAAGATGAGGTTTTCATCTGAATCGTGTTCTGGCCACCCGACGCTGTCGCGTCACGGGCTGTTATTGTATTGAGAATGTTAACATTTGCCGCAAGCAGTGAAAAGCCTTACAACGATAAAGGCTATTGCCGCAGGCGCAACTGATGAAGGCTTAACCGTTTTCTACGGGGCGAGGCGTCAAACCGCTCGCAGATGTTGCAAAAATGTATAAGGAGACGCCGTCTGCGCTTTTCCGACTCTCGCAGGGAAGGTTTAACGTCTTCTGTTTTTTTCTCTGACGATCGCAGCCGCGCATCATGGTTGAGGGTGATATGCCTTTAAAATTAATGACTTAATTAAAATATGCGCCCAGGCAATCGCCGCTATGCCAATAATTCATTGTCTATTTTGCTATTTGTATGACAAATATGACCACCGACATGAATTTCCCACAGGATGGCTACGATGGCAAAAACAGGTGAGGTGGTGAGCCCGAAGATGATCCCGGTTGTACAGGGGATCGTTGACTGGATCGAAGCCCATATTTTAGACACCCTGCCGGTAAGCACGATTGCGAAAAAGTCCGGTTATTCGCACTGGTATTTCCAGCGGCAGTTCGCCATGGTGACCGGCTGCACGCTGGCGAACTACGTCAGTCGGCGAAAAATGACCATTGCGACAATCTATTTAACGCAGACGCAGGCGTCGATACAGAGTATTTCTCAGTGCCTGGGATACGACGGACAGGCCGCTTTCTGCCGGACCTTTCACCGTCACTTTGGTATGTCGCCCACCCGCTATCGTCGGGAAGCGCCGGGCAAGGAGATGAATATGCAGTATCCTTTGACGGTAGAAGGGAAAGACGCGCAGGTGAGGCGGTCTGCCGCCGTAGCGGCAGACCAGGATCAGCGAATGGTTTTCGGCGTCATGACGCGACGAGCGCCAACATAATGGCGAACCCAGTAATCCTCGCTCAGGGAGGTGATTTGTATATCACGACCTGTGCGTGGTGACTGAATAAATTTCCCGTTGCCGACGTAGACGCCAACGTGGTCGGCAGTACCGCGTCCGCGGGTGCGGAAGAAGACCAAATCGCCGCTCTGCAGTTCATCACGATCCACCGGACGCGCATCGCGCAGGTGGTACATTTCATTAGCCGTACGCGGGATGTGAATTTTAACCAGGTCCTTATAGGCGTAATAAACCAGTCCGCTGCAGTCAAAGCCGGTACGTGGCGAGGTGCCGCCCCAGCGATAGGGTTTACCCAACTGGCCCATCAATTTGTTCATGGCGGTACTTTGCGCTTTCTGCACCCGGACTTTATGGGCGTCGGCGATCGTTAAATTCGCATCGCTGGCCTCAGGTTTACAGCGTTTTTTATAGCCCTTACGCACCACGCATTTACTTTTGACGCTGTTCAGCGCCAGGGTCGGCTCGGCGCTGGCGGCGACCGTTTTCGCGCACTGCTTTTTATAACCTTTACGCAGCACGCATTTTTTCGTCGCGCCGGCGGCCTGACGATGAAGTGCGGTTTGGCTTGCTGCGGTAGTGCGGGAAGGGAGCCGGGTGCTCGAGGACTTTTTACTGGTGGTTTTAGCGGTGGTTTTACTTTTTTGACTGGTAGCTTTTTTCTTGCGCTCTGAGCCACTTTTCGCGGGCAACGCTTTTGGCGAAGCGGAGGCGTGCGTATGCCCTGACGCCTGAGCCAGTGGCGTGAATGAGATAGATGTGAACAGTAATGCACAGAGCGATATCGCGATTTTGTTTAGCCGCGCCACTGAGCAATCCCCTGATTAATTACAGACATGTACAAATGCCTGACGATGAATGACAAACCGGAATGATTCTAAAGCATAAAAACCCGGAAAGTTAATATTCTTTTGTATCAAAAATGTCGATTGGTTAACGATTGCAAGAAAACGCGTCAGACATTGACCGTCTCGCACAGAAAATGCGCAATGAGCGCCCGCCTGCGACGGCAAAATGATATTTTTAAGGCAACTTCGCGCAACAGAAGATAAAATATGAATAGTGAAAAAAATGTTATTATCCGTCCTGCCTACAGGACGCTACAATGACAAGTTACTGCCGTAGAAAGAAGTTTAAGGAAGCACGACAATGAGCTCGACTTTAGAAAAGATCCAACGCCAAATCGCTGAAAACCCGATCCTGTTGTACATGAAAGGGTCGCCGAAGCTGCCAAGCTGCGGTTTCTCTGCCCAGGCCGTTCAGGCGCTGTCCGCCTGTGGCGAACGTTTTGCTTACGTTGATATCCTGCAGAACCCGGATATCCGCGCCGAGCTGCCTAAATACGCCAACTGGCCGACTTTCCCGCAGCTGTGGGTAGACGGTGAACTGGTGGGCGGCTGCGATATCGTCATCGAAATGTACCAGCGCGGTGAACTGCAGCAGCTGATCAAAGAGACGGCGGCGAAGTACCACACCGACGAGCCGAAAGCGGAGTAATTCCCGCCATCCGTAAAAAAGCGACTTCCAGGAAGTCGCTTTTTTTATTACTCCGGGGTGGCCACGGGCAGCGGCCAGCCGCCCAGACGCTTCCAGCGGTTCACAATCTCACAAAACAGCTGCGCCGTCTGCTCGGTATCGTACAGGGCGGAGTGGGCCTGCGCGCCATCGAACGCCATACCCGCGGCGATACAGGCTTTGGACAGCACCGTCTGGCCCAGCGCCAGCCCGCTCAGCGCGGCGGTGTCGAAGGTAACAAACGGATGGAACGGGTTGCGTTTTAGCCCCGCGCGTTCGGCGGCGGTCATGGTGAAGCTGTGGTCAAAGGTGGCATTGTGCGCCACCATGATGGCCCGGCTGCAGTCGCTCTCTTTCATCCCTTTGCGTACCATTTTGAAGATGGCATGCAGGGCATCGTATTCGCTGACGGCGCCGCGCTCCGGGTCGTGCGGGTTAATTCCGTTAAAGGCCAGCGCTTCGGGCTGCAGATTGGCGCCCTCGAAAGGTTCAACATGGAAATGCAGCGTTTCGTCGGGCATCAGCCAGCCTTGCTCATCCATCTTCAACGTAATGGCGGCGATCTCCAGCAGGGCGTCGGTTTTGGCATTAAATCCTGCGGTTTCAACATCAATCACCACCGGATAAAAACCGCGGAAACGGTCGCACAGACCATTCAGTTGAGCATTCTCGGACATCAGATTCTCTTAGCTGGAAAAAAGTAGCGCGCATTATGGCAAATTTTGCCGCGGCTTGCAGCAGGCAGGGGTGAAAACAACGGGCGCCTCAGCGCCCGGGCGAGCCATGGCATTAAAGAGGCCTGGCTCGGGAAGCGTTAGTTGCCCAGACCTTTGCCGGCATCTTTCTCTTCAATGAGCTCGATTTTGTAACCGTCCGGATCTTCCACGAAGGCGATGACGGTGGTGCCGCCTTTTACCGGGCCGGCTTCACGGGTGACGTTGCCCCCGTTCTGGCGGATCCGTTCGCAGGCTTCGGCGGCGTTGTCGACGCTCAGCGCGATATGGCCGTAGGCGGTGCCCAGCTCATAGCTGTCCACGCCCCAGTTGTAGGTCAGTTCGATCACCGCGGTTTCGCTCTCTTCGCCGTAGCCGACAAAGGCGAGGGAGTACTTGTACTCCGGGTTTTCGCTGGTGCGCAGCAGCTTCATGCCCAACACGTTGGTATAGAAGTCGATAGAACGTTGCAGGTCGCCAACGCGCAGCATGGTGTGGAGTAAGCGCATAATGTCCCCTATGCAGTTTATTTGATAGATCAGAACCTTGAGTATAGCGGCGATACGTCGCCGCTATCAATGGAGGGATTACAGCGTAGGGTAGTCGGTGTAGCCTTCCGCGCCGCCGCCATAGAAAGTTTCCGGGCGCTGGGGGTTGAGCGCCGCTTTTTTCTGCAGACGGGCCACCAGATCCGGGTTGGCGATGTAATCGCGGCCAAAGGCCACAGCATCAATGAGCCCTTTATTGATAAGATCGTTAGCTTTTTCTACCGTGTAGGCGCCAGCGCCAATGATCACGCCCGGGAAGCGGTCGCGAACTTTCTGACGGAAGGCTTCGCTGTACGGCTTGCCGCCCGCCCAGTCCGGCTCGGACATGTGCAGATAGGCGATACCGCGTTTCGCCAGTTCGCTAATCAGATACAGCGCGTCTTCTTCTTCGTTCGGGCCATTATCCACATTCTGGAAGCTGCCAATCGGCGACACGCGGATGCCGATCCGGTCAGCGCTCCACTCTTTGCTCACGGCGTCGACCACTTCCAGTACCAGACGGGCACGGTTCTCCACGCTGCCGCCGTACTGATCGGTACGCTGGTTCGCCGACGGCGAGAGGAACTGGTGCAGCAGATAGCCGTGGGCCGAGTGCAACTCAACCAGATCGAAGCCAGCGTCACGGGCATTGCCGACCGCCTGACGGAAATCGTCGACGATCCCCGGGATCTCTTCGGTTTCCAGGGCACGCGGCATCGAGGTGTCGGCGCGAATAGCATGGCCGTTTTCATCGCGCAGGGAGGTGCGAGTACCGGCGCTCAGCGCGGAAGGCGCTACCGGCGCGCCGCCGCCAGGTTGCAGGCTGCTATGGGAAATACGCCCGGTGTGCCACAGCTGGACGGCGATACGGCCATTTTCCGCATGAACACCGGCGGTGATTTTCTGCCAGGCGGCAATCTGCTCCGGGCTGTGCAGGCCCGGCGCGCCGGCATAGCCTTTGGCCTGGGCAGAAATCTGCGTCGCTTCGGTGATGATCAGGCCGGAGCTGGCGCGCTGGCGGTAGTATTCGCCCATCAGCGGGGTAGGGATATCGCCCGGCTCGATGCTACGCAGACGCGTCAACGGCGCCATAAATACGCGATTAGGGACGGTGACCGCACCGACTTTCAACGGGCTGAATAATTTTGCTTCCGACATAGTGACTCCTGAGTAGACCGGTCGTCTAGTAACTGATGAAATAAAAACGCCTGTTATACCGCAGGCGCCGCAATAATCTGTTTGGCGTGGGCAAGGGCGCTTTCCAGCGGCCTTGCGCTACGCGTAATTTTGGCCTGCAGGTTGGCCCCGAGCCACAGGGAATACAGCACCTGCGACAGGGTCATGGCCTCGCCGTCAAACGCCAGACTGCCTTCCTGACGTCCTTTCTCCAGCGCGTCGCCCAGCAGGGCGATAATCTGACTGGCACCATGGTCCATGGCGGTACGCATATCTTCCGACAGGTCGCAAACCTCTGCCGACAACTTGACGGTAAGACAGCCGCTAATAATCCCCTGCTGGCAGAACTGATTCAGCGTGTGCTGATAATAAGCCAGCAGGCGGTCACGATAGTTGCCGTCGCCATGATCGAAGTGGTCGACCAGGCGCTGCAGATATCCGGTGTAGTGATGTTCGAGCAGCGCGACGCCGAAGGCTTCTTTAGAGCGAAAGTAATGGTAGAAAGAGCCCTTAGGCACTTCCGCCGTCTTCAGAAGTTCGCTCAAGCCCATTCCGGTAAAACCGCGATGCATGCAGAGCTGCTCGCCGGTGACCAGGATATGTTCTCGGGTATCGCATTCGCTGTGTCTGTTCATGGAGCACACTGTAGTAGACCGATTGGTCTAATGCAAGCGTCGGCGGAAAAATGTTAGCTGGCGCAGCACGTAGTGAACAAAATTTGCGTCGGCGCGGGGAAACGTCTTCAATGAAAGGATACGAGGGGACAGGAGGCGTGTGGTGGCAGAGCAGTTAGAGTTTTTCCCGGTGCAGAGCCCGTGCCGGGGAATATGTCAGACCGACGAGCGCGGCTACTGTCGCGGCTGTTTCCGCAGCCGTGAGGAACGTTTTAACTGGCAAACGATGAGCGATGCGCAGAAACAGGAGGTGTTGCGTCTCTGCCGCCAACGGCTGCTGCGCAAAATACGCGCGAACAAGCCGGAACCGGCGGAAGAACCGCAGCAACCCTCACTGTTTTAAACCAAAAAGTACGTATACTCAGTACACTTTTTTATTGAGGAAGCGGTTATGGTTCAGCGTATTGCTATGGCTCCCCAGGGGCCGGAATTTTCGCGTTTTGTGATGGGCTACTGGCGTCTGATGGACTGGAAAATGTCGCCAGGCGAGCTGGTCAGCTTTATTGAACAGCATCTCGATTTAGGCGTAACCACTGTCGATCACGCCGATATCTATGGCGATTATCAGTGTGAGGCTGCCTTTGGCGAAGCGCTGAAGCTGGCGCCGCATCTGCGTAATCGCATGGAAATTGTCAGCAAATGCGGCATCGCCACCCGGGCGCGGGCTGAAAACACCATCGGCCACTATATCACCGACCGCGACCACATCGTGCTGAGCGCTGAGCAATCGCTGCGTAATCTGGCGACGGACCATCTCGATCTGCTGCTGATCCATCGGCCGGATCCGCTAATGAATGCCGATGAAGTGGCTGAGGCGTTCCTCGCGCTGCATCACAGCGGAAAAGTGCGCCATTTTGGCGTATCTAACTTTACCCCAGCCCAGTTCACTCTTCTGCAGTCGCGCCTGCCGTTTACCCTGGCCACCAATCAGGTCGAAATCTCGCCGGTGCATCAGCCGCTGCTGCTCGACGGCACGCTCGATCAGCTGCAGCAGCTGCGTATTCGTCCGATGGCGTGGTCCTGCCTTGGCGGCGGACGCCTGTTCAATGAAGAGGGCTTCCAGCCGCTGCGCGATGAGCTGGCGCAGGTAGCGCATGAGCTCAATGCCGACAGCATCGAGCAGGTGGTCTACGCCTGGATATTGCGTCTGCCCTCGCAGCCGCTGCCGATTATCGGCTCGGGCAAAATCGAACGCGTGCGTTCCGCGATCGTGGCCGAAAAACTTAGCATGACCCGTCAGCAGTGGTTCCGTATCCGCAAAGCCGCGCTCGGTTACGACGTACCGTAACGGGCATTTCGCCTCCGGAAAGGCGTTCCTGGTTTACACTTAACAGGGAGACAGCCATCCGGAGGTGTTATGCAACGATGTATTCTCGCGATCTTATCCCTCGCATTTTGCGCTGGCGCACAGGCCGTCAGTGAAGATGTTCAACTTAATCTCGTGACCCCCCAGGGCGTCGGGCAGTCCATCGGCAGTGTAAAAATCACCGAAACCGACCGCGGCCTCGAGTTCGCCCCCGAACTGCGGGCATTGCCGCCGGGCAAGCACGGCTTTCATATTCATGCCGAAGGCAGCTGCCAGCCGGCGATGAAAGAGGGCAAAGCGGTGGCCGCCGGGGCGGCGGGCGGACATTATGACCCGCAACATACCGGGAAACACGAAGGGCCGCTGGGCACCGGGCATCTTGGCGATTTGCCTCTGCTGGTGGTCAACGACGCGGGCGTGGCCGACCAGCCAATTATTGCCCCACGTCTGAAAACGCTGGATGAGGTGAAGGGGAAAGCGCTGATGGTCCACGTGGGCGGGGATAATATGGCCGACAACCCGCAGCCGCTGGGCGGCGGCGGCGAGCGGTTTGCCTGCGGGGTGATTAAGTAGTCTTTTCGCCAATCGTGCCGGCGATCGGGGCCTGTTCCAGCTGTGACAGGGCGCAATACAGTCGCCAGATTGCGGCGGCCAGCTCCCGGGCCGCTGGCTGATGATGGTGGTTCAGGACGTCGCAGATCCGCAGCAGCTCCTGCAGGGTGGAGGCCAGCGGGCGCTGCTGCACGCCGCGCTCGCTCATCACATCGCGCAGCAAATTGATGCACAGGTCGCGCACCTGGGCGAGGGGATCGGAGCGGGTTTCCCATTCCCGAAGCTGCCAGACGACGTGCGAGCAGTTGAGCAGCACCACCCCCCAACGTAGTAGCCAGCGCCGTGCCAGGGCATCTTTACTCTGACTGAGCTGGCTGACATGGTGGTACACCAGCGATTCAAATTCATGTTCGCTGTGCTGGGGATGTCGGCTGAGCTGATCGACAAAGTGACGCCGTAACGCTCTGATATGGCGTCGCCCTTTGCGGGCATCCGATCCCGGACTGAGCACCGCAAAAGCCAGCCAGGCAAAGCCCACGCCGACAATCTTGCTTAAGTTATCATTGAAAAAAGCCGCATAGTCGTACACCGGCGGATTGGTGACGGAGATAAACGAGCCCATAAACACGATAAGCTGTCCCCACAGGCCGGCATATTTGGGCCACTGTAGCTTGAGCAACTGCATGGTGGTCAGCAGCGGGAACAGAAATAGCAGAAACTGCCACAGGTCGGTTATCTGCACCATCAGGCCGAACTTCACCACAAAACTGAACAGCGACAGCAGCACCAGGGTCTGCATTAGCAGCGTCAGCGATCGAAACGGCGAAGCCGAGACCGAATAGAGCACGCAGCAGATGGAGGCCAGGGTCAGGGCAGCCGCGCAGCTGGTCCACTGGGTGCTGATCCCCCATGCGCCAATCGCCACCAGCGCGCAAAAAGTACGGATGCCATTGAGCAAGGCCTCTGCCTGGTCGGTGTGGCGGGCCAGGGCTGGCGCCGAAGGTACGTTGAACTCGGCGATCGCCGACGCATTCTCTACCCGGCGGATCCAGCGACTGCTTTCCAGATAAATGCGACAGAAATAGCGCAGTCGCGCCCAAAAGGCGATATGACGGTAATCGGCATCCGGCGGCGGCGCCAGAGGCGCCAGAATGCGGGCGACATGATAGCTGTCAGCATGGGGAGCAGCGAGTTCAGCAAGCAGCGACTCCAGCACCTGACGAGTGTTCGCCGGCGCGTCCGGCCAGTTCAGCAACATACGTCGCAGACTGGAAATGACGCTGGTCATTCGGAGCTGCTGATGCAGCAGGTAGTTCAGCAGGGGATTCTGCCGACGGAAGCGGTAGTGACTCCAGAAGGCCTGGATGCGCAGCAGGTTCATGGTGAGGATCTGACCAATCACGCTTTCGTGAGCGGTGCGGATGGCATCCGTCGTCTCCGGCACCCACAGCAGGCTGGCGTGCTCCAGCAGCCGGGCGTGCATGGTTTTCAGGGCCGTCAGCAGGTTGCTGCCGTCGGAGGTGCTGGGCAGGATCATCATCATGAGTCCGCCGCAGAGGATCCCAACGATGACTTCGCAGACGCGCGACTGAGCGATCACCCAAAGTTCGTAGCTGTCGCTGATGTTAATCACCGGAAACGCGATGATGGCGCAGGTATAGCCGGCAAGCTGAAAGGCGTAGGCCACGTTGTTGGTGAACAGCGCGCAGGCCCAGGTGCACAGCGCCAGCCAGCCGGAAATACTGAACAGAAACAGCCAGGGATCGTTCAGCGTATGGCCCGCCAGCAGCAGGGCGGCGCAGGCGCCGAGCAGGCTGCCGGCGATGCGGCCAAAGCTTTTACTGATCACGCCGCCGACGGTGGG
Organism: Klebsiella sp. D5A; assembly: GCF_001620885.1. NCBI lineage: Bacteria > Pseudomonadati > Pseudomonadota > Gammaproteobacteria > Enterobacterales > Enterobacteriaceae > Klebsiella > Klebsiella sp. D5A. Next base: position 22,656 of record NZ_LOAR01000025.1, read on the forward strand.
AAAGCTGACCACTGCCGCGGAGGTCATCGCCCAGTACGGCTCATCGAGATCCAGCGCGTAGGCGATGCTTAACGCGAGACACATAGCGATGCCGTTACGCAACGCGTATCGCCACTGTGGACGGGTGGCTTTAACCCAGGGCAGTGTGCGCCACGACAGGGCCTGCAGATTCATTACTGCCCGCCGATCGAGACAGTGCAGGTGGTGCCGGAGACCAGAGTGACGTCCGCCGGTAGCTCATTAAAGGCAATCCGCACCGGAACGCGCTGCGCGAGGCGTACCCAGGGGATATTCGGTTTGATGTTGGCCACCAGCCCGGTTCCCTGTTCCACGCTCTGATCGACAATTGCCCGGCCGATGCTGGCGACATGCCCGTGCAGCGTCTGCTGATTACTGTAGAGAATAATCTGCGCCGGATCGCCGATGCGGATATGACGCAGTTTGGTCTCTTCAAAGTAGCCCAGCACGTAAAACGAGTGGCTGTCTACCAGAGCAAAGACCGGGTGGCCGGTAGTGGCGTAATCGCCGACGCGGGTGGAGAGGTTGGTCACCCAGCCGTCCACTGGCGCTTTGACCGTTGTTTGGCTTAGCTGCCATTGCGCATGTTTCAGCATCGCTTCGCTGACGCCCAGTCCCGCTCTGGCGGCCGCCAGGTTGGTGGTGGCCGTATTCAGCGCGGTGTTGACATTCTCAAGATCTTCAGCCGAGATCGCATTCTGCGACAGGTTGCGACGACGACGTGCCTCGCTGGCGGCCTTCGTTTGCTCAGCCTGCGCTTTCGCTACCTCGGCTTGCGCTTTCGCCTGCTGCGCCTGGGCGTTCAGCACGGCGATACGGTAGGGGGTGTCGTCGATAGTGAACAGAACATCCCCGGCGTTGACCCGTTGGTTGTCCGTCACGTTCAACTGCAGAATGCTACCGGAGACCTGAGGGGTGATCCCGACCTGCTCTGCACGCACTTTGCCGTCGCGGGTCCAGGGGGACTGGGTGTAGAAATTCCATAACAGCCATGCGGCGATCAGGGCGATGGCCGCAACCAACAGCGTTGACAGATATTTTAGTTTTTTCATAGCAAGGAGATCACCAGGCAATCAGTAACACCAGGGCCAGACAGACCGAGAGCGCGAACAGGGAGAGATCCATCAGCAGGGGATGCCAGATGTCGCCGGCATACATCCAGTCACGCAGCTGACGATGTAAAAACAACCAGATAAAAAAACCTAATAAGACGGCTTTGAACAGCGGAGGGAAATAGACGGACGCGCCGAACACCAGGTCCTGCAGCGGCAATCCGGATGTGTTAAGACTCAGTTTCACAAGCAAAAATCCTTTGCCATTACAGGGGTAACCTCAGAGCGTGCTACGCTATAACAGTGTAAATCATTGTTTTGGTTTTTGTTGAATCAAGTAATTCATTTGTTTTGATAATTCAAATGCTGCACACTATTCTAAAATCAGTATAATAACTTAGCAAGCTAATTATAAGGAGATGAAATTGGAATCGCCACTTGGTTCTGATCTGGCACGTTTAGTCCGCGTTTGGCGCGCGCTAATCGACCATCGCCTGAAACCTCTGGAGTTAACGCAGACTCACTGGGTCACGCTGCATAACATCCACCAGCTGCCGCCTGAGCAGTCGCAGATCCAGCTGGCGAAAGCCATCGGCATTGAACAGCCGTCGCTGGTGCGCACGCTCGATCAGCTGGAGGAGAAAGGGCTTATTTCTCGCCAGACCTGTTCAAGCGACCGGCGGGCCAAACGCATCAAGCTCACTGAAAAAGCTGAACCGTTGATCAATGAGATGGAAGAGGTGATAGGCAAGACCCGCGATGAAATCCTGTCGGGGGTCTCAAAGCAGGAAGTGGAAACGTTGCTCCACTTAATTCGTAAACTTGAACAAAATATCCTCGATCTCCAGGCAAAAGATTAATTTTTTAGCGGCCCGGGTTGCCCCGGGCCGTTTTTTTTAGTCGCCAGGGTGACGCCAGACCACCACCCGATTACGCCCGCTGTTTTTCGCTTCATACATGGCCGCATCTGCGCGCTCGACGCACGTTTCTGCGCTCACGCTTCTATCGCGCGTCGTATACAACCCCATACTGATGGTCATTCGCTCCGGCAGAGGGTGTTGCTCAGCGTTGACGGCCAGGCGGATACGCTCGGCGATCGCCAGGGCGTCTTTCTCGGCGGTGTTGACCAGCAGCAGGGCAAACTCCTCACCGCCAATGCGGGCAGCAGCGTCATCCGCGCGCGAATGGTTCTCCAGTACCGAGGCGGCAAACTGGATCACCTTGTCGCCGGCGACGTGGCCATAGTTATCATTGATGCGTTTGAAATGATCGAGGTCACTGATAATCACTGACAGCGGATGCTGGGGGTTTACCTTCGCCAGCTGCTGGTTCAGGGTGTCGTAGAAGAAGCTGCGGTTATAAAGCCGGGTCAACGGGTCGCGAATCGAGTTCTGGTACGAGTTGACATACTTATGGTTAGACTCACGGTAGAGCATAAAGACGTCGACCAGCAGCACCAGAATCAGGAACAGGGTACAAAGCGTTTCGAAAAAACGCGCCTGGTACCAGGTCTGATCGAGGTCCCCGGCGGTGGAGACTAGCTGGAAGAGGGTGTAAAGATAAGCGCTGCAAAAAAAAGCGCCGCTAAACCAGAAAATATTGCGTAATTTACTCAGGCTAATTAATAAAATAAGCGTGATAAACCAGATAGCCATCAGCAGCCAGCCGATAATACTTTGCCACAGTGGCGTGAAGGTATGGCTAAGATCGTCGATAAAATTGACGCTCAGCCACGGCGAGTGGCTGGAGTACACCCACGATAAAAAAATAATTGTTAATGTAAAAACGATACATGCCGCGAATGTAATTATGTGTGCTTTCAGCGAGTGCATGATGCGCTGGCGGAAGTAATACAAAACAATAGATGACATGAATAATACAGCCATCATTATATTGCGAAAGAAATAATAGATAACGGCGTCATTTTGATTAATGACCGGGGTCGTGCTGCAGGTAAGCCAGTCCGGATAGCTGCTGAGGGTGCCCAGCATCAGCAGCGCTGAACAGGCAAAGCCGAAAGCAACAGGTGTAAGGTACAGGCGGCGCTTGCTGCTCCAGTATTTCATGCCCATAAAACAGGCAATAGTAATATGAAAGACCATCAGAAAGCTGGTCAGTAGAGGAAATAATATTGATGAGGTAGTGCTGAAACTGGTATGAAAAAAAGCGGTCACTCCGGCAATGCCGAACCCGGCCAGTAAGCAAATAAAAACATATATAATAAAACGTTTAGCAACATGATTGACATGTTTGAGCATAGGCAAGATCCCGGAGAGAAAAGCAACAGCGACGTTCAGTCGACAAAGTATTATGACAATCTGAGAGTAGTGGGGGCGGTGAGATAAGATATTGCGCAGGCGCAATGATTGATGAACTACTTGAATATAATATATCTGATTGCTAATACGAATCTATTACGGTGGAATAACCGCGGCTGAAAAATACGATGCGGCGCAACGGGCCGCATCGCAAGGGGGGGTTATCGAGGAGAAACGGTGACCTGGCTGCCGCTGCCGGCAATGGCGACGCGCTGACCCACAGAGAACGGCGTGCTGCCCTGTTTCTGCACCACCAGAATGGTGTTGCCATCATCCTTACGGATTTCCAGTTCTACGCCCTGGGTTTTGTTCATTGCACCCTGAACGCCCTGGCCTGCGACGCCGCCCGCGACAGCGCCAGCCGCGGTGGCAAGAGAGCGTCCGGTACCGCCGCCGATGGTGTTGCCGAGGAACCCGCCGAGCACTGCACCGCCAATGGCGCCGATGGCATTGCTGTCGTCGCCGCTCTGGATCTGCACGGCGCGCGTATGCACAATCGTACCGTAAGTTACGCTCTGCACCTGTTTGGCTTCAGATGCGGAATAAACGTCGCCGGACAGGCCGCTGCTGCTCACGCAGCCTGCGAGCGTAAAACCAATCATCGATACAGCCAAAACACGTAAAATCATTTATGAATCTCCTGTTCACCGAAGGTGTTCAATTGAACGTCCATACGGTTAATTATATGGCATTTAGTCGCCGGCGGGCATAGCTTCCGCCCTGACTATACAAAAAATAATAATTAATGATGCTTCAACCTAAACTAAACGCCGGTTCTTTACGGTGTTCTCTGAAATGTCGCTCTATTGTTAAAAAGTATTATAACAACATAGCATTAGCGGGCGCTTTATGGTGGAGTGAGGCGTATACGAGGGTCATGGAATGAAGGAAAAACGTATGAGATCGGGTCGCTTTATTGGCGTTATGTCCGGTACCAGCCTTGATGGTATCGATGTCGTATTGGCCGCCATCAACGAAAACATCGTGGCGCAGCAGGCCAGTCTCACCTGGCCCATACCACACCCAATAAAAGAAGAGATCCTCGCGATTTGCCAGGGCCAGTCGTTGACCCTCTCACAACTGGGGCGTCTGGACACTCGTCTGGGGCGGCTGTTTGCCGATGCCGTACTGGCGCTGATGCGCCAGGAAAATCTCAAGCCCACCGACGTTATCGCTATCGGCTGCCATGGACAGACCGTATGGCATGAACCGCAAGGCGATGCGCCGCACACGCTGCAAATCGGCGACAACAACCAGATCGCCGCGCATACCGGAGTCACGGTGGTGGGGGATTTTCGCCGACGTGATATGGCGCTTGGCGGGCAGGGGGCGCCGTTGGTCCCGGCATTTCATCATGCGCTGCTGGCGCATCCCATTGAACGGCGGATGGTGCTGAATATCGGTGGCATCGCCAACGTGTCGCTGCTGGTGCCGGGGCAGCCGGTGCGCGGCTATGATACCGGGCCGGGAAATATGTTGCTGGACGCCTGGATCTGGCGTCAGCAGGGTAAACCGTATGATAAGGATGCCCAGTGGGCCAGCGAAGGTAAAGTGCTGCTGCCGCTGCTGCAGGACATGCTGAGCGATCCGTGGTTTGCTTTACCGGCGCCGAAAAGCACCGGTCGTGAATATTTCAATTACGGTTGGCTGGAAAAACATCTGGCCCGTTATTCGGGACTGCGTGGGCAGGATGTGCAGGCCACGCTGGCGGAATTAACCGCTGTGACCATCAGTGAGCAGGTATTGTTAAGCGGCGGCTGCGAGCGTTTGTTAGTGTGCGGCGGCGGCGCGCGTAACCCCTTGTTAATGGCGCGCCTGGCGGCACTGCTGCCGGGAACCGAAGTCTCCACCACCGATGAGGCGGGGATCAGCGGCGATGATATGGAGGCGCTGGCCTTTGCCTGGCTGGCCTGGCGCACGCTGGCCGGGCTGCCGGGTAATCTTCCCTCAGTGACCGGCGCCAGCGAAGCCACGGTGCTGGGCGCCATTTTCCCGGCTAACCCGCCGCAGAATCGGAGTTAACTGAAATCTTAAACACGGCGCGACCGGTAAACTGGACAAGTTAAGCGGAGGGCGGAGTGCCCTCCGTGACCGGGAAAGTCGAAGGCAAACGAATGAAAAAAATTCTTATCGCAGTTATACCTTTTATGCTGGCGGGCTGTAGCTACTACAACCAGTTTGTCGAGCGGATGCAGACGGACACGCTGGAGTATCAATGCGACCAGAAACCGTTAACGGTCCATCGCAATAATACCCGCCAACAGGTGAGTTTTATCTATGATAATCAGCAACTGAACCTGGCTGAGGGGCTGTCGGCTTCGGGGGCGCGCTACACCGACGGCGTCTACGTCTTCTGGTCGAAGGGCGATACCGCTACCGTCTATAAACGCGATCGCATCATCCTCGATAACTGTCAGCTGCAGACGGCCAAACGTTGAGATTTCTGTCGGGGGGGCGCACAATAACGCCACCTTATGACTACATCCTCAATGGCCATGTCTGATAACGACGAACTCCAGCAAATCGCGCACTTGCGCCGTGAATATACCCGTGGCGGTTTGCGTCGCCACGATCTTCCTGCTGAACCCCTGCCGCTGTTTGAACGCTGGCTGCGTCAGGCCTGTGACGCGAAACTCGCAGACCCGACCGCGATGGTGGTTGCTACCGTTGATGAGCGCGGCCAACCTTACCAGCGTATTGTGCTGCTGAAGCATTACGATGAAAAAGGGCTGGTGTTTTATACCAACCTTGGCAGCCGCAAAGCCCATCAGATTGAAAAAAATCCCCAGGTGAGCCTGCTGTTTCCGTGGCATATGCTGGAGCGCCAGGTGATGGTGATCGGCAAAGCGGAGCGCTTGTCGACGCTGGAAGTGGTCAAATATTTCCACAGCCGCCCGCGCGATAGCCAAATCGGCGCCTGGGTCTCCCAGCAGTCCAGTCGCATTTCCGCCCGCGGGATCCTGGAGAGCAAATTCCTCGAGCTGAAGCAGAAATTCCAGCAGGGGGAAGTGCCGCTGCCGAGTTTCTGGGGCGGATTCCGCGTCAGCGTCGAGCAGATGGAGTTCTGGCAGGGGGGCGAACATCGGCTGCATGACCGCTTTTTATACCAGCGTGATAATGGCGCCTGGAAAATAGACCGCCTGGCACCGTAAACGCCGAAATTAGTTATCGAAGCGCTGGCGCTGAAAGGGCCGGCGCTTTATTCTATGTACTTTTCGCATCTGGCGAAAAGTCGTGTACCGGCAGAGGTGCAGTCGTTTATACATGGAGAATTTGATGGCAAGCAGTAACTTGATTAAACAATTGCAAGAGCGGGGGCTGGTAGCCCAGGTGACGGACGAGGAAGCGTTAGCAGAGCGACTGGCGCAAGGCCCGATCGCGCTCTATTGCGGCTTCGATCCTACCGCTGACAGCTTGCATTTGGGGCATCTTGTTCCATTGTTATGCCTGAAACGCTTCCAGCAGGCAGGTCATAAACCTGTAGCGCTGGTGGGCGGCGCAACCGGTCTGATTGGCGACCCAAGCTTTAAAGCCGCTGAGCGTAAGCTAAATACCGAGGATACCGTGCAGGAGTGGGTGGATAAAATCCGCAAACAGGTGGCCCCGTTCCTTGATTTTGACTGTGGCGACAACTCGGCGATCGCGGCGAACAACTATGACTGGTTTGGCAGCATGAACGTGCTGACCTTCCTGCGCGATATCGGCAAACACTTCTCTGTTAACCAGATGATCAACAAAGAAGCAGTGAAGCAGCGTCTGAATCGTGACGATCAGGGTATCTCCTTTACCGAGTTCTCCTACAACCTGCTGCAAGGGTACGACTTTGCCTGCCTGAACAAGCTGCACGGCGTAGCGCTGCAGATCGGCGGCTCCGACCAGTGGGGCAACATCACCTCCGGTATCGATCTGACCCGTCGCCTGCACCAGAACCAGGTGTTTGGCCTGACGGTTCCGCTGATCACCAAAGCAGACGGCACCAAATTCGGTAAAACCGAAGGCGGCGCCGTGTGGCTGGATCCGAAGAAAACCAGTCCGTACAAATTCTACCAGTTCTGGATCAACACCGCGGATGCTGATGTCTATCGCTTCCTCAAGTTCTTCACCTTTATGGACATGGCGGAGATCAATGCTCTGGAAGAAGAAGACAAAAACAGCGGTAAAGCGCCGCGCGCCCAGTACGTGCTGGCAGAGCAGGTGACGCGCCTGGTCCACGGCGAAGAAGGCCTGGAAGCGGCGAAGCGCATTACCGAAAGCCTGTTCAACGGTAATCTGAGCGACCTGAGCGAAGCAGATTTCGAACAGCTGGCGCAGGATGGCGTGCCGATGATCGAAATGGAAAAAGGCGCCGATCTCCTGCAGGCGCTGGTGGATTCCGAGCTGCAGCCGTCCCGCGGTCAGGCGCGTAAAACCGTTGCCTCGAACGCGGTGACCATCAACGGTGAAAAACAGGCCGACCCGGAATATGTATTCAGCGACAGCGACCGTCTGTTCGGCCGCTACACCTTACTGCGTCGCGGTAAAAAGAATTACTGCCTGGTCTGCTGGAAATAAAAAATAAAACCAGGGCGTGGGAAACCACGCCCTTTTTCTTTTTAGGGTTGTGGTAAGAAAATGAAGAACATCCTCGCCATTCAGTCTCACGTTGTGTTTGGCCACGCCGGCAACAGTGCCGCCGAGTTTCCGATGCGCCGTCTGGGCGCCAATGTCTGGCCCCTGAATACCGTTCAGTTCTCCAACCATACGCAATACGGTAAATGGACCGGTTGCGTGATGCCGCCTTCACACCTGACGGAGATCGTCCAGGGCATTGCCGACATCGACAAGCTGCAGACCTGCGATGCGGTTCTGAGCGGCTACCTCGGTTCCGCTGAACAGGGCGAGCATATCCTCGGTATCGTGCGTCAGGTGAAAGCGGCCAATCCGGCGGCGAAGTACTTTTGTGACCCGGTGATGGGCCATCCGGAGAAAGGGTGCATCGTCGCGCCCGGCGTGGCGGAATTCCACGTGCGTTATGCGCTGCCGGCCAGCGATATTATTGCGCCGAATCTGGTTGAGCTGGAGATCCTGTGCGGTCATCCGGTCGCCAGCGTCAGCGAAGCGGTAGCTGCTGCGCGGGAGCTGATTGCCCAGGGACCGGAGGTGGTGTTGGTTAAACATCTTTCCCGCGCCGGTCTGAGCATGGATCGTTTTGAGATGCTGCTGGTGACGGCCGAAGAAGCCTGGCATATCAGTCGGCCGCTGGTGGATTTTGGCCTGCGTCAGCCGGTTGGCGTCGGCGATGTGACCAGTGGACTGCTGCTGGTGAAACTGCTGCAGGGTGCCAGCCTGCGCGATGCGCTTGAGCACGTTACCGCCGCGGTGTACGAGATCATGCTCACCACCAAAAACATGCAAGAGTATGAACTGCAGGTGGTGGCGGCGCAGGATCGCATTGCCGTACCGGAGCACTGCTTCAGCGCCACCCGGCTGTAACTCCCCGGGCCTGCCCGACGGTCCGCCGGGCAGGTTCAGGCCTTATTTTAAGCCTTCAGCCGCCAGTGCGGCCGCCACCGCCGGACGCGCTGCCACCTGCGCCATCCAGCTGCCGATATGACCATAGGCAGCCATATCCAGTTTTATGCCATAGCCCCAGCGCAGCACGGTGAACAAATAGCCATCGGCGATAGTAAAGCGATGGCCGGTCAGCCACTGTTTATCTTCCAGCGACGCATCAACATACTGCAGTTTCTTCTCGAGCAACGCCCGCGCGACAGGCTTATAGTCTTCCGGGGTATCCGGGCGGAACAGCGGGGTAAAGCCTTTATGCAGCTCGGTGGCCACGTAATTCAGCCACTCCAGGGTCTGGTAGCGGGCAATGGAGCCCACTGGCGCCAGCAGATGGCGGTCCGGCACCTGATCGGCGATGTACTGCATAATAGCCACGCCCTCAGTGAGCAGGATATCATCATCCAGCAGCAACGCCGGCACCTGACCTTTCGGGTTGATCAGCAGATAATCATCCCCGTTTTCCAGCCGTTTTTTGGCCAGGTCCACGCTCTGCAACGTGAAATCCAGGCCGCTTTCGCGCAGGGCGATATGCGAGGCCAGGGAACAGGCGCCGGGTTTGTAGAACAGTTTCATGCGTAACTCCTCGTGGCTGCAGTTTTCTGTATGTTAGTCCCGCCAGGGGTAAAAAAAAAGCCGCTAACCTAACGTTAGCGGCTTAAAAATAATTGGTTTTCCCTGCGGCGTCAGGCTGCCGCGGTTTCGCGTGCTTTCAGGTCCGCGCTGTCGTCCTGAGTCATACGGTTCAGCTTCGGCGCCGTGAGCAGCATCAGGGCGGCGATAACCGCGGTGACGATACCAATCTGCAGGAACACGTGGCCGTACACTTCCAGCGACACCAGCGGATCGGTGACGTTTTCCGGCACCGCCATCAGGTTGGCGATTTTCCCGGCGATGATCGCCGCGCCGGCGGTAGTGAGGAACCAGCTGCCCATAATGAAGCCCATCAGACGCTGCGGAACCAGCTGAGCGACCATCGCCAGGCCGAGGCCGGAAATCATCAGCTCACCAATAGACTGCAGCGCGTAGCTCAGAATGAGCCAGTTAACCGAGACGATGCCGGCGTCGCTGGCGAACTTCGCCCCTAAAGGCAGGACGAGGAACGCGCCGGAGCACAGTACCATGCCGATAGCGAACTTGTGCGGCATCGGCAGGCGGTCGCCCATCTTGTTATAAATGGCTGCCAGAATAGGGCTACCAATCATGATCCAGAACGGGTTCAGCGCCTGATACTGTTCCGGCTCGAAGGCGAGACCGAGGATCGAGTGCTCAACGTTACGAATCGCGAAGAAGTTCAGAGAGGTTGGCATCTGGCTGTACAGCACGAAGAAGACAATCGCTTCTACCATCAGCAGGAAGGCGACGATCATTTTACGACGCGCGGCACCTTTCAGACCGATGGTTTCTTTGGCGAAAATCACGACGATACCCAGTGCGACGACGCCCAGCACCATACGTGCGATGCCCTGATTGTGCAGCAGCCAGGTGGCGATGGCGACCAGCACCACCACGCCAGCGATGGTCGCCAGCAGTTTGCCCATGTGTACCGGGGCAAAGTCCGGTTTCGAACCGTACTGTTTTACCCATTTCTGGCAGAAGGCAAAGTTAATAATCGTGATCACCATCCCCACCACGCTGAGGGCAAACGCCACGCTCCAGCCGAAGCGAGCGGCCAGCCATGGGGTTGCCAGCATCGAGAAGAACGAACCGATGTTGATGGACATGTAGTACATGGTGAATGCACCGTCCAGACGGGGATCGTTTTTGTCATAGCAGGTAGAAAGCAGGGAGGACGGGTTGGCTTTGAACAGACCGTTACCGACGGCGATGGTCGCCATACCCATATAGACGATGGCAGCATCATGGCCGGACCAGGCCACCAGCGCATAGCCGATGGCCAGCACGATAGCGCCCAGCATGATGACACGTTTGGTGCCCAGCACTTTATCGCCCAGCCAGCCGCCAATAGCAACCAGACCATAGACCAGCGCGCTAAAGGAGGAGAACAGAGTAATGGAATCCGCTTCCGACATACCCAGCTGTTTTACCAGGTAAACGGCCATGATCCCTTGCAGGCCGTAATAACCAAAACGCTCCCATAACTCGATCGAGAAAATGAGATAGAACGCGCGTGGTTGTTTGAAAGCGTTCAGACTCACGCTTTCTGCTGGTTTATTGTTTGCAGTAGACACATATACCTCTTTTTTTACATCCCATATTTACTGGGGGGTGTTCGGGGCGCAATCTCGTTGGACCGCCGCCTTTATAGTTATTTTGGGAGGGAAAACGGCAGGTAATGTTCACTATCCTGGCGCATCAGGCAAGGCCTTTGTAATAAACTGTTACACATAATGTGGGTGGCATAATGCTCCGGACATATGAATGTTATCCAGAGTTAAATTTCACCGTTTCGTTATGATTGCTATTTTTATCTTTTTCATCAGTCTGATTTCGTTAAAAAGGCGATATATTCTACTGATTGACCTTATGGGTAGTGATATGGTCCATTATCCTAAAAATTAATGGTCTATTATCCTGGTAATCTTTGCTCAATCGTTGTATTGCCTGACATTTGTTTTCATTTTCACAACATGTAATCAACATAAAGTTGCGAGCATGATCTCGATCACAAATGTATAGAAATTTTGCATCGAGAAAAAATGAAAGCACTGATTGTTCGTTATATAGCCGGATTATTACCCACCATAAGAGACATTTTCTGGTGTTAACGGCGGGTTAAATGCACAAATTCGAGCCATAACTCAGGGTTAAGTTATGGCTCAGAAGAAGGGATCAGGCGTAGACTTTCTCTTTAAATTCGCAGAGGTCTTCAATCAGGCAGGAGCCGCAGCGCGGTTTGCGGGCAATGCAGGTATAACGTCCATGCAGGATCAACCAGTGATGACAGTCGACCTTAAACTCGGCGGGGACCACCTTCAGAAGCTTCTCTTCCACCTGCTCAACATTCTTGCCAGGGGCGAATTGCGTCCGATTGCAGACACGGAAGATGTGCGTGTCCACGGCGATGGTCGGCCAGCCAAAGGCGGTGTTTAGTACCACGTTGGCGGTTTTACGGCCCACGCCGGGCAGCGCCTCCAGCGCCGCTCTGTCTTCCGGCACCTCGCCGTTGTGCTGCTCCAGCAGGATGCGGCAGGTTTTGATGACGTTTTCCGCTTTGCTGTTAAACAGGCCGATAGTCTTGATATACGATTTCACCCCATCCACCCCCAGCGCCAGCATCGCGGCGGGCGTATTGGCCACCGGATAGAGTTTGGCTGTCGCTTTGTTGACGCTGACATCGGTGGCCTGCGCAGAAAGCAGAACGGCAATCAGCAACTCGAACGGCGAACGGAAATGCAGTTCGGTAGTGGGGTGGGGATCGTTTTCCCGCAGCCTGGTGAGGATCGCCAGGCGTTTGGCTTTGTTCATGTTACGCTTTCCCTGTCACGTCAGACGGGGCGACAGAAACGGCCCGGGCCGCTTGCGCCTTCCGCTGCTTGCTACGTTCATCGATGAGGTATTTTACCGCCAGCATCATGCCGAGGCCAATAAAGGCGCCTGGCGGCAGCATAGCCAGCAGGAAGGGGGTATCCGTATGGAAAACCTCGATGCGCAGCACCTTTGCCCAACTACCAAGCAGGCTGTCGGCGCCGTCAAACAGGGTGCCATTGCCAAGGATCTCGCGCAGGGAGCCCAACACAAACATCGCGCAGGTGGCGCCCATGCCGATAGAAAAGCCATCCAGTGCCGACAGCGCCGGCCCTTTTTTGGCGGCAAAGGCTTCGGCGCGGCCGACCACGATGCAGTTGGTCACAATAAGCGGGATGAAAATCCCCAGCGACTGATAGAGGCCGAAGGCATAGGCGTTGATCAGCATCTGCACGACGCTCACCACCGAGGCGATGATCATCACGTAGATGGGGATCCGGATCTCCGCCGGCGTCCAGCGGCGCAGGCTGGAGATGGTCAGGTTGGTTAAGGTTAGCACCAGGGTGGTCGCCAGACCCAGCCCGAGGGCGTTGGTGGCGGTCGAGGTGACCGCCAGCAGAGGGCACATCCCTAACAGCTGAACCAGGGCGGAGTTATTTTTCCACAGGCCCTGGACGATGACGTCTTTAACTTCGCTCATGGTCATTCTCCACAGGCGGTGAATTCAGGAAGTTGCGCAGGCAGCGTTTGTGCATACAGGCCTGCGCGCTTAACGGCATTGACCACCGCCCGGGGGGTGATGGTGGCGCCGGTGAACTGGTCAAAATCGCCGCCATCTTTTTTGACCGCCCAATGGCTGTCGCCCTGACCGTGGATGACTTTCCCGGCAAAATGGGTGATCCAGTCCGACAGGCGAAGCTCGATTTTATCGCCCAGGCCCGGCGTTTCATGATGCTCGGTCACGCGGGTGCCGAGGACCGTGCCGCTAAAATCGGCAGCAACCAACAGCTGTATTGCCCCGGAATAGCCATCTGGCGCGGTGGCTTCCATCACCGCGCCGATCGGCTGGTCGTTATTTTTGGCTATCCACACTTTATGCTGGCCTTTGCCCAGCGCCGGGGCGCTGACCAGATAGCAGCTCTTGAGCAGATCGTTATTATAGCGGTCGGCGGGTAAGACCTGATCAAATAACGCTTTCTGCTGCAGGGCCGCCTGCTGATCGATAGTGCTTTTCGTCAGTTCATTGATCGCCGCCGTCAGCCCGGTGGAACCGGCGGCAAACAGCGCCAGCGTGACGCCGTGTTTTCGCATCGTTTTTAACATCATCGCTCTCTCAACGGTGGCCGTACACGCGCGGGCGCGTGTAATAATCGATCAGCGGCACGGTAATATTCGCCAGCAGAACGGCAAATGCCACGCCATCCGGGTAACCGCCGAAGCTGCGAATAAGCCACACCAGCAGGCCGGCGAGGGCGCCGAAGATCAGGCGGCCGCGGTTGGTTGTTGAAGCCGTCACCGGGTCGGTCAGAATAAAGAAAGCACCGAGCATGGTGGCGCCAGAGAACAAATGCATCTGCGGCGACGCCAGGCTTTGCGGCGAGAATAACCAGCCGAGGGTGGCACACAGCCCAAGGCTAACGAGAAAGCTGACCGGAATATGCCAGCGGATCGCTTTCTGCCACAGCAGGAACAGACCGCCCGCCAGCCAGGCGATATTCACCCACTGCCAGCCGAGGCCCGCCAGTACGCCACCGTAAACCGGCAATTGCAGCACCTGCTGGACGCTATGCCCGGCATGCAGAGAGGTTTTAAAGGTATCCAGCGGGGTGGCCTGGCTGATGCCGTCGATACCCAGTCGCAGGCTGGCCATGTCGCCCCCGGCGGCGGTATGCCCGGTGAAGATCATCTGCAGCACATCGCTGAACGCCGGAACCTGGGCGGCAATTTCATATGAAGGCAGCCAGGAGGTCATCTGTACCGGGAATGAAATCAACAGCACGACGTAGCCGATCATCGCCGGGTTGAAGGGGTTATGGCCTAATCCACCGTACAGCTGCTTGGCGATCACCACGGCAAAGGCAGTGCCGAGCACCACCATCCACCAGGGGGCCAGCGGTGGAATACTCACCGCCAGCAACAGGCCAGTGAGCAGGGCGGAGTTGTCCTTCAGGGTCGCCACAATATGCTGTTTGCGCAGTTTGAGAATAGCGGCTTCCGTTGCCCAGGCCGTCAATGCGGCGAGGACAATCTGCAGTACGGTACCCCAGCCGAAAAACCAGGTCTGGACCACAATGCCAGGCACGGCGGCGAGCAGCACCAGCAGCATAATACGCGAGGTCTGCCGCTGGTTATGGGTATAGGGGGAGCTTGCGATTCTGAAAACCATTTATTCCTCGTTAACTGCCTGCTGTGTTGCTTTACGCGCCTGAACGCGGGCGATAGCCGCGGCGACGGCCGCTTTGCGTGGGTCGTCATTGGCTGCGGCTGACGCGAGATCCGGTTGTGCGGCCTGTTGTTCGGCTTTGCGCGCTTTGGCGCGGGCGATGGCGGCTTCCACCGCGGCTTTACGCGGGTCGACCGGCTCGGCTACCGGGGCTTCCACCGGCGCAGCCTGCTGTTCGGCTTTACGCGCTTTGGCACGGGCGATGGCGGCTTCCACCGCGGCTTTACGCGGGTCGACCGGCTCGG
>NZ_LOAR01000026.1:0-34369 GCF_001620885.1 Klebsiella sp. D5A
ACAACATCAAAATGGTTGTTACCCTGATCCACCCGATCGCGATGGACGATGGTCTGCGTTTCGCAATCCGTGAAGGCGGTCGTACCGTTGGCGCGGGCGTGGTTGCTAAAGTTCTCGGCTAATCGCTGATAACATTTGACGCAATGCGCAATAAAAGGGCATCATTTGATGCCCTTTTTGCACGCTTTCATACCAGAACCTGGCTCATCAGTGATTTTTTTTGTCATAATCATTGCTGAGACAGGCTCTGAAGAGGGCGTTTATACACCAAACCATTCGAGCGGTAGCGCGACGGCAAGTCAGCGTTCTCCTTTGCAATAGCAGGGAAGAGGCGCCAGAACCGCCAGCGTTGAAGCAGTTTGAACGCGTTCAGTGTATAATCCGAAACTTAATTTCGGTTTGGATCGCCTCGCCCCCGCGGGGTGAAATTGTTTGTAGAATACTTCTGACAGGTTGGTTTATGAGTGCGAATACCGAAGCTCAAGGGAGCGGGCGCGGCCTGGAAGCGATGAAGTGGATTATCGTTGCCGTGCTGCTGATCGTGGCGATCGTGGGCAACTTCCTTTATCGCGACATTATGCTGGCGGTGCGTGCGCTGGCCGTGGTTATTCTTATTGCTGCTGCCGGTGGCGTCGCGCTGTTGACGACGAAAGGTAAGGCGACCGTTGCTTTTGCTCGCGAAGCGCGAACTGAAGTGCGTAAAGTGATTTGGCCGACTCGCCAGGAAACGCTGCATACTACGCTGATTGTTGCTGCCGTGACTGCAGTAATGTCACTGATCCTGTGGGGACTGGATGGTATTCTGGTTCGCCTGGTCTCCTTTATCACTGGCCTGAGGTTCTGAGATGTCTGAAGCTCCTAAAAAGCGCTGGTACGTCGTTCAGGCGTTTTCCGGTTTTGAAGGTCGCGTAGCTACTTCGCTGCGTGAACATATCAAATTACACAACATGGAAGAGTTGTTTGGCGAAGTCATGGTTCCAACCGAAGAAGTGGTTGAAATCCGTGGCGGCCAGCGTCGCAAAAGCGAACGTAAATTCTTCCCAGGCTACGTTCTGGTTCAAATGGTCATGAACGACGCGAGCTGGCACCTGGTGCGCAGCGTACCGCGTGTGATGGGCTTCATCGGCGGTACTTCCGACCGTCCGGCGCCGATCAGCGACAAAGAAGTCGATGCCATCATGAACCGCCTGCAGCAGGTTGGCGATAAGCCGCGTCCGAAAACGCTGTTTGAGCCGGGCGAAATGGTTCGTGTCAACGATGGTCCGTTCGCTGACTTTAACGGCGTCGTTGAAGAAGTGGACTATGAGAAGTCCCGCCTGAAAGTTTCTGTTTCTATCTTCGGTCGTGCGACGCCGGTAGAACTGGACTTCGGTCAGGTTGAGAAGGCGTAAGCCGGCGATCAAAAAAGCAGCGATTTAATCGTTGCATAGGGCGCGAAATTGGCATACAATTTCGCGCCTTTTGTTTTTATGGGCCTGGCCCGTAAAACGATGTTTAATCACGGGGAGCTTCTCTGAAGCGTTAATACCCAATTTGAGGATTTAAGAATGGCTAAGAAAGTACAAGCCTACGTCAAGCTGCAGGTTGCAGCTGGTATGGCAAACCCGAGTCCGCCGGTTGGTCCAGCACTGGGTCAGCAGGGCGTTAACATCATGGAATTCTGCAAAGCGTTCAACGCAAAAACTGAATCCATGGAAAAAGGTCTGCCAATCCCGGTTGTTATCACCGTTTACGCTGACCGTTCTTTCACTTTCGTTACCAAAACCCCGCCGGCAGCAGTTCTGCTGAAAAAAGCGGCTGGTATCAAGTCCGGCTCTGGTAAGCCGAACAAAGATAAAGTGGGTAAAATTTCCCGCGCTCAGCTGCAGGAAATCGCGCAGACCAAAGCTGCCGACATGACTGGTGCCGACATTGAAGCGATGACTCGCTCCATCGAAGGTACTGCACGTTCCATGGGCCTGGTAGTGGAGGACTAAGAAATGGCTAAACTGACCAAGCGCATGTCCGTGATCCGTGACAAAGTTGATGCAACTAAACAGTATGACATCAACGAAGCCATCTCTCTGCTGAAAGAACTGGCTACTGCTAAGTTCGTTGAAAGCGTTGACGTTGCTGTAAACCTGGGCATCGATGCTCGTAAATCTGACCAGAACGTACGTGGTGCAACTGTACTGCCGCACGGTACTGGCCGTTCTGTTCGCGTTGCCGTATTTGCCCAGGGCGCAAACGCTGAAGCTGCTAAAGCTGCAGGCGCTGAGCTGGTAGGTATGGAAGATCTGGCTGACCAGATCAAGAAAGGCGAAATGAACTTTGACGTTGTTATTGCTTCCCCGGATGCAATGCGCGTTGTTGGCCAGCTGGGCCAGGTTCTGGGTCCGCGCGGCCTGATGCCAAACCCGAAAGTGGGTACCGTAACCCCTAACGTTGCTGAAGCGGTTAAGAACGCTAAAGCAGGTCAGGTTCGTTATCGTAACGACAAAAACGGCATCATCCACACCACCATCGGTAAAGTGGACTTTGACGCTGACAAACTGAAAGAAAACCTGGAAGCTCTGCTGGTTGCGCTGAAAAAAGCAAAACCGACTCAGGCGAAAGGCGTGTACATCAAGAAAGTTAGCATCTCCACCACCATGGGTGCAGGTGTTGCAGTAGATCAGGCTGGCCTGAACGCTTCTGCAAACTAATGCCTTTACGTGGGCGGTGATTTTGTCTACAATCTTACCCCCACGATTCTGTCAATAAGACAGACGCTATGCGAGTCATTTGAATTGCAGCAAGGCAGCAATCGAGTGAATCACCGGGAGTGTAGTTAACTACATGACCGGTGTGAACGAGAGCAGCTAACGCCGCTGCGGTTCGAAGGACGAAATCATAGGAAGAATTTGTTCGTTGGAGCCTGGCCTATCCAGGCCTCCGTCGAAGACCGCAGGTGTTTCGCAAGAAACTTAATCCCCTGCGTAGACGGTGACAGAACGCTAAGATTATTTTTGGATACTCTGGCTTGTTTCTGCTCACCGTATTTAGACGCTCTTTTCGTTGAATTGAGTGAAGTGAGTTCCAGAGCATAAGCTCTGGCAAACATCCAGGAGCAAAGCTAATGGCTTTAAATCTTCAAGACAAACAAGCGATTGTTGCTGAAGTCAGCGAAGTAGCCAAAGGCGCGCTGTCTGCAGTAGTTGCGGATTCCCGTGGCGTAACTGTAGATAAAATGACTGAACTGCGTAAAGCAGGTCGTGAAGCTGGCGTATACATGCGTGTTGTTCGTAACACCCTGCTGCGCCGCGTCGTTGAAGGTACTCAGTTCGAGTGCCTGAAAGACACGTTTGTTGGTCCGACCCTGATTGCATACTCTATGGAACACCCGGGCGCTGCTGCTCGTCTGTTCAAAGAGTTCGCGAAAGCGAATGCAAAATTTGAGGTCAAAGCCGCTGCCTTTGAAGGTGAGCTGATCCCGGCGTCGCAGATCGACCGCCTGGCAACTCTGCCGACCTACGAAGAAGCAATTGCACGCCTGATGGCAACCATGAAAGAAGCTTCGGCTGGCAAACTGGTTCGTACTCTGGCTGCTGTACGCGATGCGAAAGAAGCTGCTTAATCGCAGTTATCTTTATAAAGCATTCGCTTACGTATAAACTTATTCTGATATTCAGGAACAATTTAAATGTCTATCACTAAAGATCAAATCATTGAAGCAGTATCCGCTATGTCCGTAATGGACGTTGTTGAGCTGATCTCTGCAATGGAAGAAAAATTCGGTGTTTCCGCTGCTGCTGCTGTAGCTGTAGCTGCTGGCCCGGTTGAAGCTGCTGAAGAAAAAACTGAATTCGACGTAATTCTGAAAGCTGCTGGCGCTAACAAAGTTGCTGTTATCAAAGCAGTACGTGGCGCAACTGGCCTGGGTCTGAAAGAAGCTAAAGACCTGGTAGAATCTGCTCCGGCTGCACTGAAAGAAGGCATCAGCAAAGACGACGCTGAAGCTCTGAAAAAATCTCTGGAAGAAGCTGGCGCTGAAGTTGAAGTTAAATAAGCCAACCCTTCCGGTTGCAGCCTGAGAAATCAGGCTGAGGCTGGTGACTTTTTAGTCACCAGCCTTTTTGCGCTGTAAGGCGCCAGTAGCATTTCACACTGTTTGACTGCTGGTTTGCCTGACAATGCTTGTTTCTATCGACGACTTAATATACTGCGACAGGTTAGGGTTCCTGGGCTGTGTAAATCGCAACGAAATGGTTTAAGCGTGATAGCAACAGGTATTGCGGAAAGTGTTCCATTTTCCGGTCAACAAAATAGTGTTGCATAAAAAACTGCCTTACTTAGGCAGACGGGTCGACTTGTCAGCGAGCTGAGGAACCCTATGGTTTACTCCTATACCGAGAAAAAACGTATTCGTAAGGATTTTGGTAAACGTCCACAAGTTCTGGACATACCTTATCTCCTTTCTATCCAGCTTGATTCGTTCCAGAAGTTTATCGAGCAAGATCCTGAAGGGCAGTATGGTCTGGAAGCAGCCTTCCGTTCCGTATTCCCGATTCAGAGCTACAGCGGTAATTCAGAGCTGCAATACGTCAGCTACCGTCTGGGCGAACCTGTTTTTGATGTTAAAGAATGTCAGATCCGTGGCGTGACTTATTCTGCACCGCTGCGCGTAAAACTGCGTCTGGTGATCTACGAGCGCGAAGCGCCGGAAGGCACCGTTAAAGACATCAAAGAACAAGAAGTCTACATGGGCGAAATCCCGCTCATGACCGACAACGGTACCTTTGTTATCAACGGTACCGAGCGTGTTATCGTTTCTCAGCTGCACCGTAGCCCGGGCGTCTTCTTTGACAGTGACAAAGGTAAGACCCACTCCTCCGGTAAGGTCCTGTATAACGCACGTATCATCCCTTACCGCGGTTCCTGGCTGGACTTCGAATTCGACCCGAAAGACAACCTGTTCGTTCGTATCGACCGTCGTCGTAAACTGCCGGCAACCATCATTCTGCGCGCGCTGAATTACACCACTGAGCAGATCCTTGACCTGTTCTTCGAGAAAGTGGTCTTTGAAATTCGCGACAACAAGCTGCAGATGGAGCTGGTACCGGAGCGTCTGCGCGGTGAAACCGCCTCCTTCGATATCGAAGCCAACGGTAAAGTGTACGTTGAGAAAGGCCGTCGTATTACTGCGCGCCACATTCGCCAGCTGGAAAAAGACGATATCAAACATATCGAAGTTCCGGTTGAGTACATCGCGGGTAAAGTTGCTTCTAAAGACTACATCGACGAAGCGACCGGCGAACTGATCTGCCCGGCGAACATGGAGCTGAGCCTGGATCTGCTGGCTAAACTGAGCCAGTCCGGCCACAAGCGTATCGAAACGCTGTTCACCAACGATCTGGACCACGGTCCGTACATTTCTGAAACGGTACGCGTCGACCCGACCAACGATCGTCTGAGCGCGCTGGTAGAAATCTACCGCATGATGCGCCCTGGTGAGCCGCCGACTCGCGAAGCGGCTGAAAGCCTGTTTGAGAACCTGTTCTTCTCCGAAGACCGCTACGATCTGTCCGCGGTTGGTCGTATGAAGTTCAACCGTTCTCTGCTGCGCGACGAAATCGAAGGTTCCGGTATCCTGAGCAAAGACGACATCATCGAAGTGATGAAGAAGCTCATCGATATCCGTAACGGTAAAGGCGAAGTCGATGATATCGACCACCTCGGCAACCGTCGTATCCGTTCCGTTGGCGAAATGGCGGAAAACCAGTTCCGCGTTGGCCTGGTACGTGTAGAGCGTGCGGTTAAAGAGCGTCTGTCTCTGGGCGATCTGGATACCCTGATGCCTCAGGATATGATCAACGCCAAGCCGATTTCCGCAGCAGTGAAAGAGTTCTTTGGTTCCAGCCAGCTGTCCCAGTTTATGGACCAGAACAACCCGCTGTCTGAGATTACGCACAAACGTCGTATCTCCGCACTCGGCCCAGGCGGTCTGACCCGTGAACGCGCAGGCTTCGAAGTTCGAGACGTACACCCGACGCACTACGGTCGCGTATGTCCAATCGAAACGCCTGAAGGTCCGAACATCGGTCTGATCAACTCCCTGTCCGTGTACGCACAGACTAACGAATACGGTTTCCTTGAGACCCCGTATCGTAAAGTGACCGACGGTGTGGTTACCGATGAAATTCACTACCTGTCTGCTATCGAAGAAGGCAACTACGTTATTGCTCAGGCGAACTCCAACCTGGATGAAAACGGCCACTTCGTAGAAGACCTGGTTACCTGCCGTAGCAAAGGCGAATCCAGCTTGTTCAGCCGCGACCAGGTTGACTACATGGACGTATCCACCCAGCAGGTGGTATCCGTCGGTGCGTCCCTGATCCCGTTCCTGGAGCACGATGACGCCAACCGTGCATTGATGGGTGCGAACATGCAACGTCAGGCGGTTCCGACTCTGCGCGCTGATAAGCCGCTGGTTGGTACCGGTATGGAACGTGCTGTTGCCGTTGACTCCGGTGTTACTGCGGTGGCTAAACGTGGCGGTACCGTTCAGTACGTGGATGCTTCCCGTATCGTTATCAAAGTTAACGAAGACGAGATGTACCCGGGCGAAGCAGGTATCGACATCTATAACCTGACCAAGTACACCCGTTCTAACCAGAACACCTGCATCAACCAGATGCCTTGCGTGTCCCTGGGCGAACCCATTGAGCGCGGCGACGTGCTGGCCGACGGCCCATCCACCGACCTTGGTGAACTGGCGCTGGGTCAGAACATGCGCGTAGCGTTCATGCCGTGGAACGGCTACAACTTCGAAGACTCCATCCTTGTCTCCGAGCGTGTTGTTCAGGAAGACCGTTTCACCACCATCCACATTCAGGAACTGGCGTGCGTGTCCCGTGACACCAAGCTGGGGCCGGAAGAGATCACCGCTGACATCCCGAACGTGGGTGAAGCTGCGCTCTCTAAACTGGATGAGTCCGGTATCGTTTATATCGGCGCGGAAGTGACCGGCGGCGACATTCTGGTTGGTAAGGTAACGCCGAAAGGTGAAACCCAGCTGACGCCGGAAGAGAAACTGCTGCGTGCGATCTTCGGTGAGAAAGCGTCTGACGTTAAAGACTCTTCTCTGCGCGTACCGAACGGTGTCTCTGGTACCGTTATCGACGTTCAGGTCTTTACCCGTGATGGCGTAGAAAAAGACAAACGTGCGCTGGAAATCGAAGAGATGCAGCTGAAGCAGGCGAAGAAAGACCTGTCTGAAGAACTGCAGATCCTCGAAGCCGGTCTGTTCAGTCGTATCTACGCGGTGCTGGTCTCCGGTGGCGTTGAAGCTGAGAAGCTCGACAAACTGCCGCGCGATCGCTGGCTGGAACTGGGCCTGACCGACGAAGAGAAACAGAATCAGCTGGAGCAACTGGCTGAGCAGTATGACGAACTGAAACACGAGTTCGAGAAAAAACTCGAAGCGAAACGCCGTAAAATCACCCAAGGCGACGATCTGGCACCGGGTGTGCTGAAGATCGTTAAGGTATACCTGGCCGTTAAACGCCGTATCCAGCCTGGTGATAAGATGGCAGGCCGTCACGGTAACAAGGGTGTTATCTCTAAGATCAACCCGATCGAAGATATGCCGCACGATGCTAACGGTACGCCGGTAGATATCGTACTGAACCCGCTGGGCGTACCGTCTCGTATGAACATCGGTCAGATCCTGGAAACTCACCTGGGTATGGCTGCGAAAGGCATCGGCGATA
Source organism: Klebsiella sp. D5A (assembly GCF_001620885.1). Lineage (NCBI taxonomy): Bacteria > Pseudomonadati > Pseudomonadota > Gammaproteobacteria > Enterobacterales > Enterobacteriaceae > Klebsiella > Klebsiella sp. D5A. Next base: position 7,731 of record NZ_LOAR01000026.1, read on the forward strand.
AGATCAACGCCATGCTGAAACAGCAGCAAGAAGTCGCGAAACTGCGCGAATTCATCCAGCGTGCTTACGATCTGGGCGCTGACGTTCGCCAGAAAGTTGACCTGAATACCTTCAGCGATGAAGAAGTTCTGCGTCTGGCTGAAAACCTGCGTAAAGGCATGCCGATCGCAACGCCGGTATTCGACGGTGCGAAAGAAGCTGAAATCAAAGAGCTGCTGCAGCTGGGCGACCTGCCGACTTCCGGTCAGATCACCCTGTTTGACGGCCGCACCGGTGAACAGTTCGAACGTCCGGTAACCGTGGGTTACATGTACATGCTGAAACTGAACCACCTGGTCGACGACAAAATGCACGCTCGTTCCACCGGTTCCTACAGCCTGGTTACTCAGCAGCCGCTGGGTGGTAAGGCGCAGTTCGGTGGTCAGCGCTTCGGTGAGATGGAAGTGTGGGCGCTGGAAGCTTATGGCGCGGCCTACACCCTGCAGGAAATGCTCACCGTTAAGTCTGATGACGTGAACGGTCGTACCAAGATGTATAAAAACATCGTGGACGGCAACCACCAGATGGAACCGGGCATGCCGGAGTCCTTCAACGTACTGTTGAAAGAAATCCGCTCGCTGGGCATCAACATCGAACTGGAAGACGAGTAACTCTCGCTCAAACAGGTCACTGGTGCCGGGATAAAACCCGGCGCCAGATTGTGCTAACTCCGACGGGAGCAAATCCGTGAAAGACTTATTAAAGTTTCTGAAAGCGCAAACTAAAACCGAAGAGTTTGATGCGATCAAAATTGCTCTGGCATCGCCAGACATGATCCGTTCATGGTCTTTCGGTGAAGTTAAAAAGCCGGAAACCATTAACTACCGTACGTTCAAGCCTGAGCGTGACGGTCTGTTCTGTGCTCGTATTTTCGGGCCAGTAAAAGACTATGAGTGCCTGTGCGGTAAGTACAAGCGCCTGAAACACCGCGGTGTGATCTGTGAGAAGTGCGGCGTTGAAGTGACCCAGACTAAAGTGCGTCGTGAGCGCATGGGCCACATCGAGCTGGCATGCCCGACGGCGCACATCTGGTTCCTGAAATCGCTGCCGTCCCGTATCGGCCTGCTGCTGGATATGCCGCTGCGCGATATCGAACGTGTACTGTACTTCGAATCCTACGTGGTTATCGAAGGTGGCATGACCAACCTCGAACGCAACCAGATTCTGACTGAAGAGCAGTACCTGGATGCGCTGGAAGAGTTCGGTGACGAATTCGACGCGAAAATGGGTGCGGAAGCGATCCAGGCGCTGCTGCGCAATATGGATCTGGAGCAGGAATGCGAACAGCTGCGTGAAGAGCTGAACGAAACCAACTCCGAAACCAAGCGTAAAAAGCTGACCAAGCGCATTAAGCTGCTGGAAGCGTTCGTTCAGTCTGGCAACAAGCCGGAATGGATGATCCTGACCGTTCTGCCGGTTCTGCCGCCAGATCTGCGTCCGCTGGTTCCGCTCGATGGCGGCCGTTTTGCGACTTCTGACCTGAACGATCTGTATCGTCGCGTCATTAACCGTAACAACCGTCTGAAACGTCTGCTGGATCTGGCTGCGCCGGACATCATCGTACGCAACGAAAAACGTATGCTGCAGGAAGCGGTTGACGCCCTGCTGGATAACGGCCGTCGCGGTCGTGCGATCACCGGTTCTAACAAACGTCCTCTGAAATCTTTGGCCGATATGATCAAAGGTAAACAGGGTCGTTTCCGTCAGAACCTGCTCGGTAAGCGTGTTGACTACTCCGGTCGTTCTGTTATCACCGTAGGTCCATACCTGCGTCTGCATCAGTGCGGTCTGCCGAAGAAAATGGCGCTGGAGCTGTTCAAACCGTTCATTTACGGCAAGCTGGAACTGCGTGGCCTGGCCACCACCATCAAAGCCGCTAAGAAAATGGTTGAGCGCGAAGAAGCCGTTGTTTGGGATATCCTGGACGAAGTTATCCGCGAACACCCGGTACTGCTGAACCGTGCGCCAACGCTGCACCGTTTAGGTATCCAGGCATTCGAACCGGTTCTGATCGAAGGTAAAGCTATTCAGCTGCACCCGCTGGTTTGTGCGGCCTATAACGCCGACTTCGATGGCGACCAGATGGCTGTTCACGTACCGCTGACGCTGGAAGCCCAGCTGGAAGCGCGTGCGCTGATGATGTCTACCAACAACATCCTGTCCCCGGCGAACGGCGAACCAATCATCGTTCCGTCTCAGGACGTTGTACTGGGTCTGTACTACATGACCCGTGACTGTGTTAACGCCAAAGGCGAAGGCATGGTGCTGACTGGCCCGAAAGAAGCGGAGCGTATTTATCGCGCCGGTCTGGCCTCTCTGCATGCGCGCGTTAAAGTGCGTATCACTGAATACGAAAAAGACGAGAATGGTGAATTCGTCGCGAAGACTAGCCTGAAAGACACGACCGTTGGCCGTGCCATTCTGTGGATGATCGTACCGAAAGGTCTGCCGTTCTCTATCGTGAACCAGGCGCTCGGTAAGAAAGCGATCTCCAAGATGCTGAACACCTGTTACCGTATTCTGGGCCTGAAACCGACCGTTATTTTTGCGGACCAGACGATGTACACCGGCTTTGCTTATGCAGCGCGTTCAGGTGCATCCGTTGGTATCGATGACATGGTCATCCCGGAGAAAAAATACGAAATCATCAGCGAAGCGGAAGCGGAAGTTGCTGAGATTCAGGAACAGTTCCAGTCTGGTCTGGTCACCGCGGGCGAGCGCTACAACAAAGTTATCGATATCTGGGCTGCGGCGAACGATCGTGTATCCAAAGCGATGATGGATAACCTGCAAACCGAAACCGTGATTAACCGTGACGGTCAGGAAGAGCAGCAGGTTTCCTTCAACAGCATCTACATGATGGCCGACTCCGGTGCGCGTGGTTCTGCGGCACAGATTCGTCAGCTGGCTGGTATGCGTGGTCTGATGGCGAAGCCGGATGGCTCGATCATCGAAACGCCGATCACCGCGAACTTCCGTGAAGGTCTGAACGTACTCCAGTACTTCATCTCCACCCACGGTGCGCGTAAAGGTCTGGCGGATACCGCACTGAAGACAGCGAACTCCGGTTACCTGACTCGTCGTCTGGTTGACGTTGCCCAGGACCTGGTCGTCACTGAAGACGACTGCGGCACCCTGGAAGGCATCACCATGACGCCGGTTATCGAAGGTGGCGACGTTAAAGAGCCGCTGCGCGATCGCGTACTGGGTCGTGTGACTGCTGAAGACGTTCTGAAGCCGGGTACCGCGGACATTCTGGTTCCACGCAACACGCTGCTGCATGAGCACTGGTGTGACCTGCTGGAAGAGAACTCCGTTGACTCCGTCAAAGTTCGTTCCGTTGTATCCTGTGACACCGACTTTGGTGTATGTGCGCACTGCTATGGTCGTGACCTGGCGCGTGGCCACCTCATCAACAAAGGTGAGGCTATCGGCGTTATCGCGGCACAGTCCATCGGTGAGCCGGGTACACAGCTGACGATGCGTACGTTCCACATCGGTGGTGCGGCATCTCGTGCGGCTGCTGAATCCAGCATCCAGGTGAAAAACAAAGGTAGCATCCGTCTGAGCAACGCGAAGTCGGTTGTGAACTCCAGCGGTAAACTGGTTATCACCTCGCGTAACACCGAGCTGAAACTGATCGACGAATTCGGTCGTACCAAAGAAAGCTATAAAGTGCCTTACGGCTCCGTTATGGCGAAAGGCGATGGCGAACAGGTTGCCGGCGGTGAAACCGTTGCAAACTGGGATCCGCATACCATGCCGGTTATCACCGAAGTGAGTGGTTTCGTCCGCTTCACTGACATGATCGACGGCCAGACCATTACTCGTCAGACCGACGAGCTGACCGGTCTGTCTTCGCTGGTGGTTCTGGATTCCGCAGAACGTACCTCCGGTGGTAAAGATCTGCGTCCGGCGCTGAAAATTGTTGATGCTCAGGGCAACGACGTTCTGATCCCAGGCACCGATATGCCTGCTCAGTACTTCCTGCCGGGTAAAGCGATTGTTCAGCTGGAAGATGGCGTACAGATCAGCTCTGGTGACACCCTGGCGCGTGTTCCGCAGGAATCCGGCGGTACCAAGGACATCACCGGTGGTCTGCCGCGCGTTGCGGACCTGTTCGAAGCACGTCGTCCGAAAGAGCCGGCAATCCTGGCTGAAATCAGCGGCATCATTTCCTTCGGTAAAGAAACCAAAGGGAAACGTCGTCTGGTTATCACCCCGGTAGACGGTAGCGAACCGTACGAAGAGATGATTCCGAAATGGCGTCAGCTGAACGTGTTCGAAGGTGAACGTGTAGAACGTGGTGACGTGGTTTCCGACGGTCCGGAAGCACCGCACGACATTCTGCGTCTTCGTGGCGTGCACGCGGTAACGCGTTACATCACCAACGAAGTGCAGGACGTTTACCGTCTGCAAGGCGTTAAGATTAACGATAAGCACATTGAAGTTATCGTTCGTCAGATGCTGCGTAAAGCGACCATCGAAAGCGCTGGTAGCTCCGACTTCCTCGAAGGCGAGCAGGTTGAATACTCCCGCGTTAAGATCGCTAACCGCGAGCTTGAAGCGAATGGCAAAGTGGCGGCAACCTATTCCCGCGACCTGCTGGGTATCACCAAAGCGTCTCTGGCAACCGAGTCCTTCATCTCCGCGGCCTCGTTCCAGGAGACCACTCGCGTGCTGACCGAAGCAGCCGTTGCGGGCAAACGCGACGAACTGCGCGGTCTGAAAGAGAACGTCATCGTGGGTCGTCTGATCCCGGCGGGTACCGGTTATGCGTACCACCAGGATCGTATGCGCCGTCGCGCAGCGGGCGAACAGCCAGCTGCTCCGCAGGTGAGCGTAGAAGAAGCGTCTGCCAACCTGGCAGAACTGCTGAACGCAGGCCTGGGCGGTTCTGACAACGATTAATCGTTGATGCACTGCTAAAAAGCCGGTCAGGTTTCCTGACCGGCTTTTTTATTGTTTGTTCGCCGCCTCACCCTCTTCTTTAATTACATTTACGACATATTAACGCCGCATATTTTTAGCAATTAATTCATATAAAATATCCATCCCCCGTTCACTGGAAAAACCTTTGTTTATATATGGGTAAAAGTTCTACTCATATCAAAAAATAATCAATCCAAAGGCGATATATTCAAAATACCTAATGAATCATGGGATTACTTCTGCTGCTTTATCTTCGAAGCTACGGCTCTGGAGAGGGATCGCCGCATCTCATGCTTCTCCCGATAAGACGCAGAAATAATACCGGCAGGCAGGTGTTGGTCATTTCTTTTGGTCTGAGTGGACAGGCTCTGGGGGCTGCATGGAATTTGCGATACAACTCATTATTATCTTAATTTGTCTGTTTTATGGTGCCCGAAAAGGCGGTATTGCGCTGGGCCTGTTGGGCGGCATCGGTTTGGTTATCCTTGTTTTTGTGTTCCATCTTCAGCCGGGTAAACCACCGGTTGATGTAATGCTGGTGATCATTGCCGTCGTGGCCGCTTCGGCCACGCTACAGGCGTCCGGCGGGCTGGATGTCATGTTACAGATTGCCGAGAAGCTGCTGCGGCACAACCCGAAATATGTTTCAATCGTCGCGCCTTTCGTCACCTGCACGCTGACCATTCTCTGCGGTACCGGACACGTGGTGTACACGATCCTGCCGATTATCTACGATGTCGCCATTAAGAATAACATTCGTCCGGAGCGTCCGATGGCGGCCAGCTCCATAGGTGCCCAGATGGGGATCATCGCCAGCCCGGTCTCGGTAGCGGTGGTGTCGCTGGTGGCGATGCTGGGGAATTTTACCTTTAACGGTAAACACCTGGAATTTCTCGACCTGCTGGCGATAACCATTCCGTCCACGCTGCTGGGGATCCTGGCGATTGGTATCTTCAGCTGGTTCCGTGGCAAAGATCTGGATAAAGACGAAGCCTTCCAGGCGTTTATTGCGGTACCGGAAAATCGCCATTACGTCTATGGCGATACGGCGACGCTGCTGGATAAAAAGCTGCCGACCAGCAACTGGATTGCGATGTGGATCTTCCTTGCTTCCATCGCCGTGGTGGCCTTACTCGGCGCGTTTTCCGAACTGCGTCCGGCCTTCGACGGTAAGCCGCTGTCGATGGTGCTGGTGATCCAGATGTTCATGCTGCTCTCCGGGGCATTGATCATCATCATTACCAAAACCAACCCGGCGTCGATTTCTAAAAATGAGGTTTTCCGTTCGGGAATGATCGCTATCGTCGCGGTATACGGCATCGCGTGGATGGCGGAAACTATGTTCGGCGCGCATATGACCGAGATTAAAGGTGTGCTCGGGGAGATGGTGAAGGAGTACCCGTGGGCTTACGCCATCGTACTGCTGCTGGTTTCGAAGTTTGTGAACTCTCAGGCGGCAGCGCTGGCGGCGATTGTTCCGGTGGCGCTGGCCATCGGCGTCGACCCGGCCTATATCGTGGCTTCCGCGCCGGCCTGCTATGGCTACTATATTCTGCCGACCTACCCAAGCGATCTGGCGGCGATCCAGTTCGACCGCTCAGGGACCACCCATATCGGCCGCTTTGTCATTAACCATAGCTTCATCCTGCCCGGGCTCATCGGCGTCGGTGTCTCCTGCGTGTTTGGCTGGGTATTCGCCGCGATGTATGGTTTTCTTTGAGAGGGGACGGGCGCCGGCAGCGGCGCCCGTTAAATCCGCGAGATTACTGCGCGAGCGGCAGACGACGATAGAGTTCAATCATATCGGTCGCCAGATCCTGAATGACCATGGCGTTCATCAGGTGGTCCTGAGAGTGAACGGTGATCAGGTTGACCGGCAGCTTACCGGTGCCTTCATCCAGGCCGATGAGCTGGGTCTGGATTTTATGCGCATGTTTGACGAACTCATGGGACTCGGCCATGGCCTGCTCGGCTGCCGCAAAGTCACCTTTCCGTGCTAACTGGAGAGCAGTGAGCGCCGCGCTACGTGCGGAACCGGCATTAACCAACAGCTCCATGATGATCGTTTCTAAATCTTCCATCGATTACTCCAGCATCTTCAGGGCTTTATCCAGAACGGCATCGCCTTTCATCATGCCGTAGTCCATCATATCGATCACCGCGACTTTCTTGCCGAATGGATCGGCCAGCGCCTGCAGTTTCGCCTGCTCATATTTCACCTGCGGGCCGAGCAAAATAATGTCGGCGGCGGCCAGGTTATCTTTAAACTCGGCGACCGGGACGGCCTTGATAGAAACCTCAACACCTTTTTTCTGCGCGGCATCTTGCATACGCTGAACCAGCATGCTGGTGGACATACCGGCGGCACAGCACAAAACGATATTCTTCATAGTCAGTGGCCCTTGTGTTCCGTGATGTCTTATCTTTATCGCGGCCCTGGCGATGCGACAACCGCTTTACCGTGATTGTGTGTAAGTCATCACACAAAAATTGAAACCGGTTTCATTTTTGCCGATAAAAATAAAAAAGCCCACCGAAGTGGGCGGCCGCGTCCTGTTGTCTCACGCGCGGAGGATGCAGTTTTTACCTTGTTGCTTGGCTTTGTAAAGTGCCTCATCGACGCTCACCACCAGCTTATCCAGCGGCTCCATATTCCATTCCCCCAGTCCGGCGCTAAAGGTGACCGTCAGGCCATCTTCGCGCCAGGTACGCCGTTCGACGTTGACCCGCCATGTTTCCAGTAGCGTTCGGGCGTTATCGATGTGTTCGGCAGGAAAGACCACCGCGAACTCTTCACCGCCGTAGCGATAAAGGGAAATCTCCAGCGGCTGGAGGACCTGCAGCCCCTCGCGGGCGACGTTGCGCAGGACGATATCGCCGTTGAGGTGTCCCCAGGTGTCGTTGATCGATTTGAAGTTATCGATATCGACCAGGGCAAGGGCGAAAGGTTGGTGATCGTTCATCAGCGCGGCGATATCGCTGTCGAAGGCGCGGCGGTTTTTGCAGCCAGTGAGGGCGTCGATGGTGGCCTGGCGAACGTAGGTCAGTTCACGCTGTTTGTTGGTTTCAATGGCTTTACTCAGCATTGCCTCAAGGCGCGGAGCGCGTTTGACGTCGCCGGTTTTAATCGCATTGATGATATTCATCAGCACGGTACGGGAAGCATGACGCAGATAAAGGCCGAACAAGAGGATGATAATCGCCGCGAGTGAGAAACCGCCGATCACTAAGTTTGTCTCATGGCGCGTCAGATTGATCAGGGTGGCGTTATCGACACGGTAAATCACGAACCAGTCGGGATTGGTAAAGGAGTAGTAGTAATACCAGGTATCGCTCCTGACATCGTAAAGCTGCCCCTCTCCGCTGGTCATTTTATCCATCAGTTCGTCGCTGACGAAGGGTTTAAACAGCGCGCCCGGGTCGGAGTGCAGGACAACTTTGCCATCCCGCTGCACCACAAAAAATTCCCCCTGTACGGGGGCGACCATCTGCCGTAGCGCGAACCCCATGGAGGTGAGATCTAGATGAAAAGCCAGGCTGCCCTTGAGTTTACCCTCCGGAGTAATGATGGGTTTGAAAATGGTAATCGTCGGATGGTGGGTGAAAAAGTCCATATACGGGCTGGTGTAGTGGCTGAAGGTGCTGGCTTCTGCCTGTTTGATAAACCAGGGCCGCGTTTTGGGGTCGAAAGCCAGGCTGTCTTCATTTTTCAGTACTTCCGGGGCGCGCAGATAGTGGCCCTCGGTATCCGCCAGCGAGATGGATGAGACGCTTGGCATCATGTTCTGTAACTGCATTAGCGTGGTTAACCCTTTCTCCGGATCAACGTTCACCGCGCGGTTCAGTTCGTCATTACGGGCAAAGAAGGTGGCCGCGCGGCCGAGGATAAAATCATTTTCCCGCAGCAGCGTTTCCGTATAGTTGATGGCCAGGTTGTGGGTAAAGTTGCGGTTAATATCGTGATAATCTTCGAGAAAATCTTTCCGCTGTGCCAGGGTGACAAAAGTAGCAATCAGCATGAAACTGAGCAAAATGCCGGCAAACCCCACGACGATTGGTGTCGTAAAAGAGAGTTTTCTGTTGTGTAGCGCCATGAATCGTTAATCGTCCCGGATGTATAAACCAAGGGTCCGAACGCAGCTTGTGTCAGCGAGCCTGCCGATCGAATCAGTTAACTATTGCTCAATTATAACTCTGAGGCCTTCATCTATCGTGATTTATATTCGTCGATAATGAACCGGCCCTCGCGCAGCGCGGAGAGGCAGGGCGAAAATGAGGAAGAAAACGTTCGCCCTGGTCAGCGTCCGCTGCTGACCCGGGCAGAATAGAAAAACGGCGGCAATCGGGCGACTCCCCGTTTTTCATCTCTCGTGCAGGCACGCAAAATAATCAGCGGCTTGCAACATACTTCATGATGATTGCGAGGCGCGTCCCAGCCAGCTGTCCCAGTCTTTCCATACCGGCTGCAGGCCACGGGCGGCTAGCGCGCTGGCGACCTCTTCAGGGCGGCGATCGTCATGTGGGGCAAATTGCTCGAGCTCCGGATGATCGTCGGCGTAGCCGCCGGGCTGCGTTTTAGAGAAGGCGCTGACGTTATTGATCGCCAGCGGGATCACCCGGTCGCGGAACCAGGGTGATTCACGGGTTGAAAGCGACAGCTCAACCTCCGGCGCCAGCAGGCGGAAGGCGCAAATGGTCTGCACCAGCTGGCGCTCATCCATCAGCGAAGCTGGTTCAATACCGCCGGCGCAGGGACGCAGGCGCGGGAAGGAGACCGAGTAGCGGCTGCGCCAGTAGCGCTGCTGCAGCCACAGCAGGTGCTCGGCGACCATAAAGCAGTCCACCCGCCAGCTGTCGGAAAGACCAATCAACGCGCCGAGGCCGATCTTATCGATCCCCGCCTCGCCCAGGCGATCCGGTGTATCCAGCCGCCAGAAGAAATCCTGTTTTTTCCCTTTCAGATGGTGCTGGGCATACATGCTTTCATGGTAGGTCTCCTGATAGACCATTACCCCGTCGAGCCCCAGCGTTTTCAGCTCGGCATACTCTTCGGTCGCCAGCGGCTGCACCTCCATATGCAGCGAGGCAAACTGGCTGCGGATAGCCGGCAGGTGCTGGAGGAAATAATCCATTCCCACCTTGCCCTGATGCTCGCCGGTCACCAGCAGCAGATGCTCAAAGCCCAGGTCGCGGATCGCGGCGCACTCGCGGGCAATCTCGGCGGCATCCAGCGTCTTGCGCTTAATGCGATTGCTCATTGAGAAGCCGCAGTAGGTGCAGTCATTGGCGCACAGGTTGGAGAGATACAGTGGTACGTAAAAGCTGACGGTATTGCCGAAGCGCTGCCGGGTGAGCCGCTGCGCACGCTGGGCCAGCGGTTCAAGATAGTTGGCCGCCGCCGGTGAAAGCAGGGCCATCATGTCGTCACGGGTGAGCTGTTTGGCCGCCAGCGCCCGTTCGACGTCGGCGGCGGTTTTGCTGTTGATGCGCAGGCGGATGTCGTCCCACTCCAGCTCCCGCCAGCGATCGCTGAAGGTTTTCATGCCAGCGCCTCCAGGAATCCGGTCAGCGGGCTGGTGGCCTGCGCCTGCGTACTGCGTGCCCCCGGTCCGGCCTGACGCGCCAGTAATCCGGCATCGACTGCCATACGGAAGGCGCGGGCCATGGTCACGGGGTCGTCGGCGACGGCAATGGCGGTATTGACCAGCACCGCATCTGCGCCCATCTCCAGCGCCTGCGCCGCATGGCTCGGCACGCCAATTCCGGCATCGACCACCACCGGTACCGCCGCCTGCTCGATAATAATCTCCAGCATGGCTTTGGTTTCCAGCCCCTGATTGGAGCCGATCGGCGCGCCCAGCGGCATCACCGCCGCGCAGCCAACCTCTTCCAGCCGTTTACACAGCACCGGATCGGCGCCGCAGTAGGGCAGGACGACGAACCCTTCGCGGACCAGCAGCTCCGCCGCCTTCAGGGTTTCAATCGGGTCAGGCAGCAGCCAGCGGGCATCCGGGTGGATCTCCAGCTTCAGCCAGTGGGTGCCCAGGGCTTCCCGCGCCAGGCGGGCGGCAAACACCGCCTCTTCCGCCGTCTTGGCGCCTGAGGTATTCGGCAGCAGGTTAACGCCCGCCGCCAGCAGCGGCGCGAGAATCGCGTCATTGTGCTGGCGTAAATCGACGCGCTTCATCGCCAGCGTCACCAGCTGGCTTCCCGAGGCGCGAATCGCCTCGACCATCACCTCCGGGGCGGCGAATTTGCCGGTACCGGTAAAAAGATGGGATTCAAACGTTTTGTCTGCAATACGTAACATGTCAGCCTCCAGCGATAACCTGAAAAAGCAGGATCCGATCGCCTTCCTGTAAGAGATGATCTTCCCACCGGTCGCGCGGCAGGATGTGTTGATTAAGCGCCAGCGCAACGCCCGGCTGCAGCTGTTCGAGCTGGGTCAGCAGGGCGCTGACGCTGAGATTGTCGGCACATGCCAGCGGCTCGTCGTTAAACCAAATCTGCATGCCGCCCTCCGCACACCGGGCAATTCCGGGAGCGCTGTAGCGCCAGATTACGCCAGTTGCTGGTGCGGGCGTCGAACAGCCGCAGGGTATTACGCGGCGTCGTCATGCCGCTGAGCAGCTTAATCGCCTCCAGCGCCTGCAGCGTGCCCATCATGCCGACGACCGGGCCGACGATCCCCGCGGTGCGGCAGTTGCGCTGCGGTTCGTCGCTATCCGGCCACAGGCAGCGATAGCAGCCCTGCGTCCAGGGGGGAGTGAGCACCATCAACTGACCGCCGAAGCCGACGGCGCTGGCGGTCACTAACGGGGTGTCGAGGGCCACACAGGCGGCGTTGATTGCCTGGCGGGTCACCATGTTATCGGTGCAGTCCAGCACCACGTCCGCTTTCGCCACCTCAGCGCGCAGCGCCTCGCCGCTCAGACGTTGCTGGAGCGCAACCAGTTTGATCTGCGGGTTTAGCTGACTGAGCCGGGTCTTTGCCGCCGCGGCTTTTGGCCGGTCGATATCCTCGCTGGTGAACAGGATCTGCCGCTGCAGGTTGCTGAGATGCACGGCGTCGTCATCGGCCAGGGTCAGCGTCCCGACGCCCGCTCCGGCAAGATAGAGCGCCGCCGGGGAGCCCAGCCCGCCAAGGCCGATAATCAGCACCCGGCTGGCTAACAGTTTCTGCTGACCCTCGATGGCAATATCCTCCAGCAGCAGCTGGCGGCTATAGCGCATAAAGTCGTGATCATTCATCGCCCGCTCCCGCCAGCGCCAGCAGCTGGTCTGTCGCTGCCCGCCAGTCCGCCGCCTGGGTAATAGCGCTGACCACCGCGATGCTGCCGACGCCGGTCGCCAGTACGCCCGGCGCTTTTTCCAGACTGATGCCGCCGATCGCGACGGTGGGGTAATCCGCCAGGCGTTGAATATGTCTGGCTAGCTGGTCGAGGCCCTGCGGCGCGGAAGGCATCTGTTTGGTTTGCGTCGGGAAGACATGGCCCAGCGCGATGTAAGAGGGGCGCGCCGCCAGCGCGACATCAATTTCCATATCGTCGTGAGTGGAGACGCCGAGACGCAGTCCGGCTTTGCGGATAGCGCTCAGATCGGTGGTTTCCAGATCTTCTTGCCCCAGGTGTACCCCGTAGGCCTGATGCTTAATCGCCAGCTGCCAGTAATCGTTAATGAACAACCGGGCGTGATAGCGGCGGCCAAGGGCGATGGCGGCGATCACGTCATTCTCCACGTCGCTGTCACGTTGGTCTTTGATGCGCAGTTGAAGAGTACGCACTCCCGCCTCCAGCAGGCGCTCAATCCACGCCACGCTGTCAACCACCGGGTAGAGTCCAAGACGAAATGGGACGGGTGGAAAATCAGGTTGATACATCAGGCTTCCTCCTGTTTCAGGTAGATTTCGCCGCCACGGGCGCGGAAGTGATGCGACATATCGGCCATGCCAGCTTCGATATTTTGCTTCGCGGCGTAGTCGCGGACTTCCTGGGTGATTTTCATCGAACAGAATTTCGGCCCGCACATGGAGCAGAAATGGGCGACCTTGCCGGACTCCTGCGGCAGGGTTTCATCGTGATAGGCCCGCGCGGTGAAGGGGTCGAGCGCGAGGTTGAACTGGTCTTCCCAGCGGAATTCGAAACGCGCTTTGGACATCGCGTTGTCGCGGATCTGCGCCCCGGGGTGGCCTTTCGCGAGGTCGGCGGCGTGGGCGGCGATTTTGTAGGTAATCAGCCCCTGTTTCACATCCTCTTTGTTGGGCAGGCCGAGATGCTCTTTTGGCGTGACGTAGCACAGCATCGCGCAGCCAAACCAGCCAATCATCGCCGCGCCGATACCGGAAGTGAAATGGTCGTAGCCCGGCGCGATGTCGGTGGTGAGCGGGCCTAAGGTGTAGAATGGCGCTTCGTGGCAATGCTCCAGCTCTTCGGTCATATTGCGGCGGATCATCTGCATCGGCACGTGGCCGGGGCCTTCAATCATCACCTGCACGTCATACTCCCAGGCGATTTTCGTCAGTTCGCCTAGGGTGCGCAGCTCGGAAAACTGCGCCTCGTCGTTGGCGTCCTGAATCGAGCCGGGGCGCAGACCATCGCCGAGGGACAGCGACACGTCATAGGCGGCGCAGATTTCACAGATTTCGCGGAAGTGCTGGTAGAGGAAGTTTTCCTGATGATGCGACAGGCACCACTTGGCCATGATGGAACCACCGCGCGACACGATACCTGTCAGGCGCTTCGCGGTCATCGGCACGTAGCGCAGCAGTACGCCGGCGTGAATCGTGAAGTAGTCGACGCCCTGTTCGGCCTGTTCCAGCAGGGTATCGCGGAAGGCTTCCCAGGTCAGGTTCTCGGCAATGCCGTTGACCTTCTCCAGCGCCTGGTAAATCGGAACGGTACCAATCGGCACCGGGCTGTTGCGCAGGATCCACTCGCGGGTTTCGTGGATATAGCGGCCGGTGGAGAGGTCCATCACCGTGTCGGCGCCCCAGCGGGTTGACCAGACCAGTTTTTCCACCTCCTCTTCGATGGAAGAGGTCACCGCCGAGTTGCCGATATTGGCATTCACTTTCACCAGGAAATTGCGGCCGATAATCATCGGCTCAGATTCCGGGTGGTTGATGTTGGCGGGGATGATGGCGCGTCCGGCGGCAACTTCATCGCGGACGAACTCGGGGGTAATGTTTTCCGGCAGGCGGGCACCGAAGCCTTCCCCGGCATGCTGCTGGCGCAGAACCTCGCTGCGGATACGTTCGCGACCCATGTTTTCGCGAATGGCGATGAACTCCATCTCCGGGGTGACGATCCCCTGGCGGGCGTAGTGCAGTTGGGTAACGCATTTCCCGGCGACGGCGCGTTTGGGCGTCAGCAAGCCGCTGAAGCGCAGCTCATCGAGACCGTCATCGGCCAGCCGCGCTTTGGTATAGGCCGAGCTGCGTTCGCTGAGCGGAGCGCAGTCGTTACGCGCGTCGATCCACGGCTGGCGCAGCTTTGCCAGCCCCTGGCGGACATCAATGCCAATATCCGGGTCGCCATAAGGGCCGGAGGTGTCATATACCGGGATCGGTTCATTGGCTTCGTACCGGGGGTTATCTTTATCGCCGCCGACGAGGGTCGGGCTGAGCTGAATTTCACGCATCGGGACGCGGATATCCGCTTGTGAGCCGTGAACGTAGATGCGGCGTGAATTGGGAAAAGCGGTACCTGCCAGCGTATCAATGAATCGCTGCGCGTGCTCGCGTTGTTCCCGACGGGTGAGTTTGGTAGTAGACATAGCGCATTCCAGTTAAAAAAGGAGATGGCTTGTCAGACGACGGATGGAGTAACAGATGCGACCGGTCCAGAACGGACAGGTGCGACCAGCAGTTTACTCTTGTTCCCTTCGCAGGTATTAGCCTGATCAGGTTCCGCGGATCCCGAATTAACGGTCTCAGCCTTTTCCACTTTAGCCAGCGCATGGAAAATAGGCACTCCGACAAGATGACGTCCCCTCCGGAGAGGGGGAATGGAGGTAAACTACTCGTTAATTGCGCACAACTCAAGCGGTCGGCGCAATATTATCGCGCACGTCGTTGCTCAGATTATGCGCGACGGCGAGGGCGATCAGTTTATCCTCCAGCGCGAAACGTGCTTCCAGCGACTCGCCGATATCCGACAGCGCCTGCTGAAATTCAAGGTAGTTATCGTGATCGATAGCGTTTTCGAGGCAGGTATCGTAGTAGTCCATCATCTGCTGGGTATTGGCTTCCAGCTGTGGATAAAGCCGGGTGGCGGCTAAAAGTGGGGTATCGCCTTCCATTTCGCCAATAATGCGTTCATAAATACTAAAATGACCGGATGAGAGGTAATCCACCAGACTTTGGCAAAAGTCATCCAGCGCCTTTTCGTTTAGCCGCATAAATGACTCTTTGCCCGGTTTCAGGCCAACCAGATTGTAGTAAGCCACGAGCAGATGCTTACGCACTTGTAGCCAGCGATCGACCAGTTCATTACTACCGCCAACGCGCTCCGTCAGATTTTCCAGCTGGTTTAGCATGATTGACTCCGCTAGTTTTGATTTAAATCTGCTCACCAAAATGTAAATATAATGTTAACAACATGCCAGTGAAGCAAAGGTAGTGCAATAGATATGGATCGTATTATTGAAAAATTAGATCGCGGCTGGTGGGTTGTCAGTCACGAACAAAAATTATGGTTGCCTGGTGGAGAATTACCACATGGCGAAGCGGTTAATTTCGATCTTGTCGGACAGCATGCGCTGCATATTGGCGAGTGGCAGGGCGAGTCCGTCTGGATGGTGCGCCAGGATCGCCGCCATGACATGGGATCGTTACGCCAGGTTCTGGATCAGGATCCGGGTCTCTTCCAGCTGGCGGGGCGAGGGATCCAGCTCGCCGAATTTTATCGATCGCATAAATTTTGCGGCTACTGTGGCCATCCGATGCATGCCAGCAAAAGCGAATGGGCGATGCTGTGCAGCCACTGCCGTGAACGCTACTACCCGCAAATTGCCCCCTGCATTATCGTCGCTATCCGTCGCGATGATTCGATCCTGTTGGCGCAACATACCCGCCATCGTAACGGCGTGCACACCGTGCTGGCCGGGTTTGTCGAAGTGGGTGAAACCCTTGAGCAGGCGGTGGCCCGCGAGGTGATGGAGGAGAGCGGCATCAAGGTGAAAAACCTGCGCTATGTGACCTCTCAGCCGTGGCCGTTCCCGCAGTCGCTGATGACCGCCTTTATGGCGGATTACGCGGATGGCGATATCGTGGTCGACAAAAAAGAGCTGCTGACCGCGGACTGGTACCGCTATGACAATCTACCGCTCCTGCCACCGCCAGGCACGGTGGCGCGTCGGCTTATCGAAGATACGGTGGCGATGTGTCGGGCAGAGTTCGAGTGACATGTTACACTGGGCGCATCAACGCTAAAGGAATGTAAAAATGACCGAACTGAAAAACGATCGTTACCTGCGCGCGCTGCTGCGTCAGCCGGTTGATGTCACCCCGGTGTGGATGATGCGCCAGGCGGGCCGCTATTTACCGGAGTACAAAGCCACCCGTGCGCAAGCGGGCGACTTTATGTCGCTGTGTAAAAATGCCGAGCTGGCCTGCGAAGTGACGCTCCAGCCGCTGCGCCGTTACCCGCTGGATGCGGCGATCCTCTTTTCGGACATCCTGACGATCCCGGACGCCATGGGTCTGGGGCTGTACTTTGAAGCTGGCGAAGGTCCGCGCTTCACCTCGCCGATAAAAAGCAAAGCCGACGTCGACAAGCTGCCAATCCCGGATCCGGAGCAGGAACTGGGCTATGTCATGAACGCCGTGCGTACCATTCGCCGCGAACTGAAAGGCGAAGTGCCGCTGATCGGCTTCTCCGGTAGCCCCTGGACGCTGGCGACCTACATGGTGGAAGGCGGCAGCAGCAAAGCGTTCACTGTGATCAAAAAGATGATGTACGCCGAACCGCAGGCGCTGCATGCGCTGCTGGAGAAGCTGGCGAAGAGCGTCACCCTGTACCTCAACGCGCAGATCAAAGCCGGCGCGCAGTCGGTGATGATTTTCGACACCTGGGGCGGGGTGCTGACCGGTCGCGACTATCAGCAGTTCTCGCTCTACTACATGCATAAAATTGTCGATGGCCTGCTGCGGGAGAATGAAGGCCGCCGCGTGCCGGTGACCCTGTTCACCAAAGGCGGTGGCCAGTGGCTGGAAGCGATGGCGGAGACCGGCTGTGATGCGCTGGGACTCGACTGGACCACCGATATCGCCGATGCTCGCCGTCGCGTAGGTCACAAAGTGGCGCTCCAGGGCAATATGGACCCGTCGATGCTGTATGCTCCCGCCCCGCGTATTGAAGAGGAAGTGGCGACTATTCTCGCCGGCTTCGGCCAGGGCGAAGGCCATGTCTTTAACCTTGGTCACGGCATCCATCAGGATGTCGACCCGCAGCATGCGGGCGTCTTTGTTGAGGCGGTGCATCGTCTTTCCACACCCTATCATCAATAGGAGATAAGCCGTATGGATTTAGCCGCGCTACGTACCCAACAACAACAGTTAGCCGCGTCGGTCGAGCGAGCGGATCGACTGGATCGCGACCCGCCGGCGTTGATCGGCGGCGCGGATGTCGGGTTTGAGCAGGAAGGGGAAGTGACCCGGGCTGCGATGGTGCTGCTGACCTGGCCTGAGCTTGAGCTGGTGGAGTATCAGGTGGCGCGCGTCGCCACCACCATGCCCTATATTCCCGGCTTTCTCTCGTTTCGCGAAACACCTGCGCTGCTGGCGGCGTGGGAGCAGCTTTCGCAAAAACCGGACCTGCTCTTCGTCGACGGCCACGGTATCTCCCATCCCCGGCGGCTCGGCGTCGCCAGCCATTTTGGTCTGATGATTGACGTGCCGACCATCGGGGTGGCGAAAAAACGGCTGTGCGGAAAAATCGGCGAACTGGGTGATGAGCCCGGCGCACTGGCCCCGCTGATGGATAAAAATGAGCAACTGGCCTGGGTCTGGCGCAGCAAAGTGCGCTGCAACCCGCTGTTTATTAGCACCGGTCACCGGGTGGGCATGGACAGCGCCTTAATGTGGGTTGAGCGCTGCATGCGAGGCTATCGTCTCCCCGAGCCGACGCGCTGGGCCGATGCGGTGGCGTCCCGTCGTCCGTCGTTTGTGCGTTGGCAAGCAAATCACGGCTGATTCAGGTACACTGCGCCTAATTTCTGACTTCGAGAATTCATCATGTTACAAAACCCGATTCACCTGCGCCTGGAGAAGCTGGAAAGCTGGCAGCATGTCACTTTTATGGCCTGCCTGTGCGAGCGTATGTACCCTAACTACGCCATGTTCTGCAAGCAAACCGAGTTCGGCGACGGCCAGCTGTACCGTCGTATCCTGGACCTGATCTGGGAAACGCTGACGGTTAAAGATGCGAAGGTGAATTTCGACAGTCAGCTGGAGAAGCTGGAAGAGGCCATCCCGGCGGCAGATGATTTCGACCTGTACGGTGTTTACCCGGCTATAGACGCCTGCGTGGCGTTGAGCGAACTGATCCATTCGCGTCTGAGCGGTGAAACACTTGAGCACGCGATTGAGGTGAGCAAGACATCCATCACCAGCGTGGCGATGCTGGAAATGACCCAGGCCGGTCGCGAAATGACCGATGAAGAGCTGAAAGCGAACCCGGCGGTAGAGCAGGAATGGGATATTCAGTGGGAAATTTTCCGCCTGCTGGCCGACTGTGAAGAGCGTGACCTTGAGCTGATAAAAGGTCTGCGCGCGGACCTGCGTGAGGCCGGTGAGAGCAATATTGGTATAAATTTTCAGCAGTGAGACCAGAAAACGTGATTTACCGCCTGAATTGTAGCGTCTGAAGGCTTCCATTCCGCCCCCCGTCTGGTCTACATTTGGAGGGCGAAAAAAAGTGGCTATCGGTGCGTGTATGCAGGAGGGTGCTTTTTTGGCATTTCCGTCGCACTCGATGCTTAGCAAGCGATAAACACATTGTAAGGATAACTTATGAACAAGACTCAACTGATTGATGTAATTGCGGACAAAGCTGACCTGTCCAAAGCACAGGCTAAAGCTGCCCTGGAATCTACCCTGGCTGCAATTACTGAGTCTCTGAAAGAAGGTGATGCTGTTCAACTGGTTGGTTTCGGTACCTTCAAAGTGAACCACCGCGCTGAGCGTACTGGCCGCAACCCGCAGACCGGTAAAGAGATCAAAATCGCTGCAGCTAACGTGCCGGCATTTGTTTCTGGCAAAGCACTGAAAGACGCAGTTAAGTAAGACCGCGTGGCAGTGAACAGTTTTATCGAAGGGGCTATTAAGCCCCTTTTGTCTGTCTGGCGCCGGCCTCTGGCGCTGGCGGGCATCCTGTTGCTGACTGCCTGCAGCCACGACGCCTCGCTTCCACCGTTTACCGCCAGCGGTTATGCGGATAATCAGGGGGCGATGCGTATCTGGCGTAAAGATTCAGGTGATGAAGTCCATCTTCTCGCCGCTTTCAGCCCGTGGCGTCACGGGGATACCTCGACCAGTGAATATCGCTGGCAGGGCGATCAATTGACGTTTATCGAACTCAATGTCTACGGTAAGCCGCCGGAACATATTCGCGCCCGCTTCGACGCGCAGGGCGATCTCAGCTTTATGCAGCGGGAAGTCGACGGGCAGAAGCAACAGCTCTCCAGCGACCAGGTCGCACTGTATCGTTATCGCGCCGAGCAGATCCGCCAGACCAGCGATGCTCTCCGCCAGGGACGCGTCGTCCTGCGTCAGGGGCGCTGGAACGCTGCCGCGCATACCGTGTTGACCTGCGAAGGTCAGACGGTGAAGCCTGACCTCGATAGCCGGGCCCTGGCGCATATTGAACGTCGCCAGAGTCATTCCTCCGCCGCGGTGAGCATCGCCTGGCTGGAGGCGTCTGAAGGCTCTCAACTATTGCTGGTCGCCAATGAAAACTTCTGCACCTGGCAGCCGACAGAAAAAAGCTTCTAACGATTACCAGTGGTTCATGCCCCTATGACCACCGCCGTTACCGCGGCAGCCGTTGTATCCCATTCCTGCGCCACGGGGAACGCCCGCCTCAGCCAGGGCGACATCAAACTTCACCCGCTGCTGATCCAGCTTCTGGCGTAAGCCTTCCATCTCCTGAGCGACAGCTTCAATCTTTCCACTGTCCGGCTTTTGCGTCGTGAGCAGCGCATTGTACTCATAGCGTTTGGACTGCAGCTGCTGGCGCAGGGCGCTGGTTTGCGCAGCGTAATCGTTATGCAGCTTTTGCGCGGTAGCCTGCTGCTCCTGGGTCAGCTGGCTGTAACCCTGCGCGCCCATTCTGTTGTTATCGCCCCAGTGATGGTTGGCCCAGGCCGCGTTGCTGCCAAAGGTCAGTGCGGCAAGGGTGACGAGGGTGAGAGGTAAGTTACGGTTCCGTTTCATGGCATTATCTCCTGTGTGGTTTCTCTCGTTATTGCATCTTCCATGCCAGCCTGAAAAAGCCCGCCCGTACGGGCCTGCCGGAGGAGCCGATGGGGAAGGTGAGTAAAAATGACCCGTTCCTGGCGGGTCAGGTGGGTCATTTTTACTCGCTAAACCGCAGGCGATATGTTTGAGAACAGGATTGACGGCGTGGGAAAATGGCATGATTTCTGCTGAAGGATCCTGCAGAAAGCGAAAAAGAGATGACAAGGACTCACCGATGAAGATCAAACCTTTCTCCCGGCACGCCACTGCGGACGCCCTGAGCTGGCTGCTGACCGGCACAATGGTGCTGTTGGTCATGCTGTTCTCCGTAATGATCGTCCGCGACTATGGTCGTGAGACGACCGCCGCCCGACAAACCATTGAGGAGAAGGGGAGCGTGCTGATCCGCGCGCTGGAGTCTGGCACGCGCGTCGGGATGGGGATGCGTATGCATCATGCGCAACTGCAGGCCCTGCTGGAAGAGATGGCCTGGCAACCCGGAGTGCTGTGGTTCGCGGTGACCGATGAAAACGGTAAAATCATCGCCCATAGCGATCCGCAACAGGTGGATAACGCGCTGTACAGTCCGGCGCAGATGCGCGAACTCCACGTGAGCGAACAGGCCCGCTGGCGCCGGCTTAACGAACCGCAGCCGGCACTGGAGATCTATCGCCAGTTCCGCCCGCTCAATCCTGCTCGCGGCCATCATATGGGGATGATGAATCGCGGCAACAGCGCGCTGGCTCAGCCCACTGTCCCGCAGGTGATTTTTATCGCATTTGATAGCCGCGAGCTGGATGCGGCGCAGGCCCGCGGCCAGCGTAACATGATGATCATGCTGGGCGCCGCGGCGCTGGTCATCGCGGCGACGATCCTCGCTCAGTTCTGGTTCCGCCGCTATCGTCGCTCACGCCAGCAACTGCTGGAGGCGATGGCCCGCAAAGAAAAGCTGGTGGCGCTTGGCCATCTGGCGGCGGGTGTCGCGCATGAGATCCGCAATCCGCTCTCTTCGATTAAAGGGCTGGCGAAGTATTTTGCCGAACGCACTCCCCCAGGCGGCGAAGCGCAGCAATTAGCCCAGGTGATGGCGAAAGAAGCCGACCGCCTGAACCGGGTGGTCAGCGAGCTGCTGGAGCTGGTCCGGCCCGCGCATTTAAATTACCAGCCGGTGGATATCAACGCGCTTATCCGGCACTCATTGCAGCTGGTAAGCCAGGATGCGCAGAGTCGCGGGATCGCGCTGCAATTTACTCCGCGCCCTGAGTTAACCACGATCAACGCCGATGCTGACCGCCTGAACCAGGTGCTGTTGAACCTGTACCTGAACGCGATGCAGGCGATTGGCCGTGATGGCGTCATTCACGTATCGGCAAGCGAAACCGATCGTCAGCGGGTGAAAATCGTCGTCACGGATAGCGGTAAGGGGATGAGCGATGAAGAGCTGCAGGCCATCTTCACACCGTATTTCACCACCAAGGCGGACGGCACGGGGCTGGGGCTGGCGGTGGTACAGAATATTATCGAACAACATGGTGGGACAATCCGCGCCGAAAGCCAGCCGGGGGCCGGAGCGATATTTACGCTTTGGTTACCGGTGGAGGCTCAACGGAGGGAAGATGAGCAGCGATAAAGTACAGATTCTGGTTGTCGATGATGACGTCAGCCACTGCACGATCCTGCAGGCGCTGCTGCGCGGCTGGGGCTATCAGGTGGCGTTAGCTCACAACGGCCTGCAGGCGCTGGAGCAGATCCATCAGCAGGTCTTCGACCTGGTGCTGTGCGATATCCGTATGGCGGAGATGGACGGTATCGCGACGCTAAAAGAGATTAAGGCCTATAACCCGGCGATACCGGTGCTGATCATGACGGCGTTTTCCAGCGTTGGCACGGCGGTAGAGGCCATTAAGTCCGGGGCGCTGGATTACCTGGTCAAACCGCTGGATTTTGACACCCTGCAGCAGACGCTGGTTCAGGCGCTGGCGCACACGCAACAGAGCGAGAGCGATCCCAGCGTTGCGACGGATTCACGGTGGGGCATGATTGGTGATAGCCCGGCGATGCGGGCGCTTATCAACAATATTACGCTGGTGGCGCCCTCGGATGCGACGGTGCTGATCTGCGGCGAATCGGGAACCGGTAAAGAACTGGTGGCGCGCGCCATTCACGCCTGCAGCGAACGCCGCGAGAAGCCGCTGGTGACGCTAAACTGCGCGGCGCTGAATGAGTCGCTGCTGGAGTCCGAGCTGTTCGGTCATGAAAAAGGGGCGTTTACCGGGGCGGAACGGCGGCGGGAAGGGCGTTTTGTCGAGGCGGATGGCGGCACGCTGTTCCTCGATGAAATTGGCGATATCTCACCGCTGATGCAGGTGCGTCTGCTACGGGCGATTCAGGAACGCGAGGTGCAGCGCGTTGGCAGTAACCAGACGCTTTCTGTCGATGTGCGGCTGATTGCCGCCACCCATCGCAATCTGGCGGAAGAGGTGAGCGCCGGGCGTTTTCGCCAGGATCTCTATTACCGCCTGAATGTCGTGACCATTGATATGCCGCCGCTGCGCCGGCGCCGGGAAGATATTCCGCAACTGGCGCAACACTTTCTTAAGCGCTATGCCGAACGCAATCGCAAAACGGTGCAGGGGTTTACGCCGCAGGCGATGGATCTGCTGATCCACTACCCCTGGCCGGGTAATATCCGTGAACTGGAAAACGCGGTGGAGCGGGCGGTGGTGCTGCTGACCGGAAATTATATCTCCGAACGAGAACTGCCGCTGGCGATAGCGGGCATGCCGTTGCCGTCGGGTGGTAGCGAGAACGCGCTGATTCAGCCGTTAGTGGAAGTTGAAAAAGAGGTGATTCTGGCGGCGCTGGAAAAAACGGGCGGCAACAAAACTGAAGCCGCCCGTCAGTTAGGCATTACGCGGAAAACGCTGCTGGCAAAACTTAGCCGTTAGCTTTTTCACGTTCGATGGCGCGCCAGCCGATATCGTTACGGCTAAAGCTGCCGTCCCAGCGAATATCGGTCAGCAGTTGATAGGCGCGCTGCTGCGCCTGCGCCACGGTTTCACCCAGCGCGGTCACGCACAGCACGCGCCCGCCGTTGGTGACGACGCGCTGGTCGTCTGCCAGTTTGGTGCCGGCATGGAAGACTTTACCATCTGCCGCTTCCTGCTGCGGCAGGCCGAAGATCTCATCACCCGTGTTGTAATTGCCCGGATAGCCGCCGGCGGCAACCACCACACCCAGCGACGCGCGGTCATCCCACTCGGAGGTTTTCTCGTCCAGTTTGCCCGCGCAGGCGGCGAGGCACAGATCTACCAGGTCGGACTTCATGCGCAGCATGATCGGCTGGGTTTCCGGATCGCCAAAGCGGCAGTTGAACTCAATTACCTTCGGGTTACCCTGTTTGTCGATCATCAGACCGGCATACAGAAAACCAGTATAGGTATTGCCTTCAGCGGCCATGCCTTTCACGGTTGGCCAGATAATCCGCTCCATGGTGCGCTGATGGACTTCATCAGTCACGACCGGCGCCGGAGAATAAGCGCCCATCCCACCGGTGTTCGGGCCGGTATCGCCGTTGCCGACGCGTTTGTGATCCTGGCTGGTGGCCATCGGCAGGACGTGCTCGCCGTCGACCATCACAATAAAGCTGGCCTCTTCGCCATCGAGGAACTCTTCAATCACGATACGGTGGCCAGCATCGCCAAAGGCGTTGCCGGCCAGCATATCTTCGACCGCCGCTTCGGCTTCCTCAAGGGTCATCGCCACGATAACGCCTTTACCTGCCGCCAGACCGTCGGCTTTGATGACGATCGGCGCGCCTTTCTCCCGCAGATAAGCCAGCGCAGGCTCGACCTCGGTGAAGTTCTGGTATTCCGCCGTCGGGATATGATGACGGGCGAGGAAATCTTTGGTGAAGGCTTTTGAGCCTTCCAGCTGCGCGGCGCCTTCGGTTGGCCCAAAGATGGTCAGCCCTGCGGCACGAAACGCGTCAACCACGCCAATGACCAGCGGCGCTTCCGGGCCAACGATGGTCAGATCGATGTTCTCATCCTGCGCAAAGCGAAGCAGCGCCGTAATATCGGTGACGCCGATGGCGACGTTTTGCAGCGCCGGCTCCAGGGCGGTACCCGCGTTGCCCGGCGCGACATAGACGGTATCAACCAGCGGTGACTGGGCCGCTTTCCAGGCCAGCGCGTGTTCGCGCCCGCCGTTGCCGATTACTAATACTTTCATCTGCTGCTCCGTGAATTAATGGCGGAAGTGGCGCATGTCGGTGAAGATCATGGCGATACCATGTTCGTCCGCGGCGGCAATCACTTCTTCGTCGCGGATAGAGCCGCCCGGCTGGATCACACAGGTGATGCCTACTGCGGCTGCGGCATCAATGCCGTCGCGGAACGGGAAGAAGGCGTCAGAGGCCATGGCGGAGCCTTTCACTTCCAGACCTTCGTCACCGGCTTTAATCCCGGCAATTTTCGCTGAGTAGACGCGGCTCATCTGACCGGCGCCTATGCCGATGGTCATGTTGTCTTTGGCATAGACGATGGCGTTGGATTTAACGAATTTCGCCACTTTCCAGCAGAACAGCGCATCGCGCAGTTCCTGCTCGCTCGGCTGACGTTTGCTGACCACGCGCAGTTCGCCCGCAGTGACCATGCCGAGATCGCGGTCCTGAACCAGCAGGCCGCCATTGACACGTTTGAAATCGAGGCCGGCAACGCGAGTATCCCACTGGCCACAGACCAGTACGCGGACGTTCTGTTTCGCGGCGGTGATCTTCAGCGCTTCTTCGCTGGCGGACGGCGCGATGATCACTTCGACGAACTGGCGAGAGATGATCGCCTGCGCGGTTTCTGCATCCAGCTCGCGGTTAAAGGCGATGATGCCGCCGAACGCGGAGGTTGGGTCGGTTTTGTATGCGCGATCGTAGGCGTCGAGAATCGAGTCGCTGACGGCAACGCCGCATGGGTTAGCGTGCTTGACGATCACGCAGGCTGGCTCATTGAACTCTTTCACGCACTCCAGCGCCGCATCGGTATCGGCAATGTTGTTATAGGAGAGCGCTTTACCCTGCAGCTGGGTAGCGGTTGCCACGGAAGCTTCTTTGACATTCTCTTCTATATAGAAGGCAGCCTGCTGGTGGCTGTTTTCGCCGTAGCGCATATCCTGCTTCTTAATGAAGTTCAGATTCAGGGTGCGCGGGAAGCGGCCAGCGGCTTCTTTGCTTTCGCCGTGATAGGCCGGAACCATGCTGCCGAAGTAGTTAGCGATCATGCTGTCGTAAGCGGCGGTGTGTTCGAAGGCTTTAATGGCGAGATCGAAGCGGGTGTTCAGCGTCAGGGAGCCTTCGTTGGCGTCCATCTCATTAATGATGGCGTCATAGTCGCTGCTCTTCACTACGATAGCGACGTCTTTATGGTTCTTCGCTGCGGAGCGCACCATAGTCGGGCCGCCGATATCAATGTTTTCCACCGCGTCTTCCAGCGAGCATCCTTCACGAGCGACGGTCTGGGCAAACGGGTAAAGGTTAACGACCACCATATCGATAGGCGCAATACCGTGCTGCTGCATGATACCGTCATCCTGACCGCGACGACCGAGGATGCCGCCGTGTACTTTCGGATGCAGGGTCTTCACGCGTCCATCCATCATT
This sequence comes from Klebsiella sp. D5A, assembly GCF_001620885.1. Lineage (NCBI taxonomy): Bacteria > Pseudomonadati > Pseudomonadota > Gammaproteobacteria > Enterobacterales > Enterobacteriaceae > Klebsiella > Klebsiella sp. D5A. The sequence goes on from NZ_LOAR01000026.1 coordinate 33,812, forward strand.
TCCGGGAAACCGGTGTAGTCAGAGACTTCGGTAACCGGCAGGCCTTTATCTGCCAGCAGGCGGGCGGTGCCGCCGGTGGACAGCAGCTCGACACCACGAGCGGAAAGCGCCTGCGCGAATTCGACGATACCGGCCTTGTCAGAAACACTGAGCAGAGCGCGGCGGACTGGACGACGTTGTTGCATGGTATTAAATCCCCAGGATTTGAACATTACAGAGAGCGTTAGGTGAGTTTTTGCCTAAAAACTCACCTAACGCACCCAACCGGGCATCCGTGTCATAGCGCGGCATTGTAACGAAAACGTTTGCGCAACGCTCGCGAATTTTTATCTTTCTCTTTCAGCCACCGTTTCTTCTTTATATAGAAGCTGACCCACCGGGCTTTTGTCGCCCTTTCATCGCGCTTCTGTGGATAATTCTGTGTGTAAAAGGGTATAAAGCGGGGTTTTGCTGGGGAATGCAGCAGTCAGTCATTTTTCTGCCATTTTTCTATTGCAGGCGCTCGAGAACTCCCTATAATGCGCCTCCATCGACACGGCGGATGTGAATCACTTCACA
>NZ_LOAR01000027.1:0-30537 GCF_001620885.1 Klebsiella sp. D5A
AGCGGCTTAAGGCTCTCAGTACTCAGATATGAATGTCCGCTCCTGGCACTAAGCGGACTTTTCAACATCAGGACATTTCTAACGAGCCAGTGATTAGACATTTTCACTGAGCTTTGACATACAGTGTAACTGCAAAGTTGTGATGCTCGCACTTCCTCTGGGCTAAGTTAAGATGTGCGTCAGGTAGATTCACCATCAGTGGTGAATACGCCGCCAGGGCGCGTTTAGTTTTGTAACACTTACATCCAGTCTCATCCACTCCCGGGCGGCTTCCGGTACCAGTACTGAAGTGCCAATGTCTAAAAATTAATCATATTATACGTTTCCGTACAGTAAGATTAATGGTGATGAGCTTTGTTTCCGCATCATTGCATTATGACTAATTAACTGATTATAAATATAATTTTAAACTTTATATAAAAATTAGTTGAAACATTAAAAAAATTAACGTTACCATTTAGTACAGTTCGAAGCGATGCAAGGAATTAGCATGCCTTACCTGTTACTAACATCACCGGCCCTGATTTGGCGAAGGAATGATGTCTTCAGCCAGCTTCTTTTTCAGGGTGCGGACCAGGTTCTTATGACAGAAGCGAGTTGGGCTTCAAATGTGGTAATGCTGTATCAACGGCATATCTGTAATGTTAAGTCGCCGTTGCTCCGCCAACTGCTGATTTCCTCGCTACAAGTACAGTCCCACTCTGTTGATTTACAGCCGATTTTTGCTCCAGGCAAAACAATTTATATGGCTGCGATCTCCCTCATAGTTCTTATTATCAATCGTCTCATCTCCCTTATGCGGCCATCGCTGCGTTACAACCGGGAAATGCAATCACGTACTGTACGTGAATTGCTATACCTCTCTCATCGCAACCTGAGTCGGGGCTTGTTGCTAAACCGATTTAGCTTTCAAGAGATATCGATAATGAAATCGGCAATGGTTCTGGCAGTGTATTGCTCTCTGTTGCGGAATATTCTGCTTACCGGTTCGCAACGCTGTCATTTACTGAGCTGGCTTTTTATTTTAAATGGAATCGGTGCTTGTTCATTCGCAAAAACTCAGCGGCCTGTTGATAAATAATAATTTCATGTTTCAACTAATACCAACGGAATAGTTTATTATGTACAGGATATACTTATATCTTATTCTCGCCGCATCGGTTTCCGCACTGGCTACAGATATGATCGTTCCAGCGCTTCCCCTGTTACAAAAAGCGTTTAATACCGATTATTCATCTATTCAGTTAACCATTAGTGGTTTTCTGGTGATATACGCGGCCAGTCAGTTACTGTCAGGATTTCTTGGCGAAAAGCTGGGTAAATTACGAATACTTACGGCCAGCTTTTTGCTCTTCCTGGCGGGAAGTATCCTCTGTTTTATGTCCGACAGCTTAGTGATGTTGTTGGCCGGCAGGGCATTACAGGCTCTGGGTGCCGGCGCCGGGCCGGTTCTGTCCAAAGCCATCGCCAAAGAGACGTTTTCCCCGTTAACACTCAAGCGTGCGCTTTCCGATATTTCTTCCGCCAGTGCAGTCGTCCCTCTCATTGCGCCGCTGGCTGGCGCCGCAATCCTCGGCTATCTGAGCTGGAACACGATATTCCTTGTCATGGCCCTGTTCAGCGTCGTCACCCTTCTGCTCTCTCCGCGTCGCCTCGAGCATCATGACGTGGCCACAGTATCCTCTTCGTCCGGTTTTATCACCCCGGCATTTATTCAGGGAACGCTGCTGGTTTCGCTGATCCTGAGTTCGCTATTTTGCTATATCTCACTGTCGCCGGCCATCTTTATGCAGCAGCTTGGGCTAAGCACCATACACTACTCGCTGCTGTTCTCTGCTTCCGTATTATTTTTTATTATTGGTAATCAGCTCGCAAAATTCGAGCGAATCATTAATCCGTGGTTTTTGTTTGGCATTAATGCACTGTCGGTCTTGCCATTTATTATCGGTAGCCACTCGCTGCTATTGTGCATCGCCGGATCGATGATTTTCAATCTCACCCTTGGCGCCTATTACCCGAGCGCGAATTTCATCGCCCTGCAAATCAAAGGCAAAAAAACAGGTATTGCGGCGTCCGTCACCGGATTTATTCAAACAGTGAGTGCCGGTGCCATCAGCTATTTCGCTGTAAAACTGACGGATACCGGTATGGGTTTTGACAGAACCCTCGGCATGAGCACGTTAACACTGGCAATTTTATCTCTTCTGGTAGTCACTACAATGAAGGTAACACAATGGAAAACTGGCAAAAAAGGAAAATAGACAGGTCATTAAAATATCAGACCAGGGTATTTTCCGAGCATATTAACGAACTGGTCGCAGTAAAAAGAGAGGGTAAGGTCATTACCCTCGACGATGGCAGAAAAATGGTGGAATTTGTCTCTTGCTCTTACCTTGGGCTGGAGACACACCCGGCGCTGAAAAAAGCGGTTGTCGATGCCATTGAACGTTTTGGTGTGCAGGTTTCTGTCGCCAGAACGCGGGTTAAAGTCGATCTCTTTCCGCAGCTGGAAGCGCGTCTGAACGACATCATGCACGGGGCTCATACCCTCACGTTCAACGCAGTGACTCCCTGCCACATCGCGGTGCTGCCGCTGCTGGCATCCGGGACGCTGCCGCATTTTACGTTCAGTAAAAAACCGTACTTTATTATGGAGAAGACCGCGCACGCGACGTTGCAGATCAACCGTGGACTCTTACAGCAGTTTGGCGAAGTCGTCAGAATTGATTTCCAGGACAAGGCGCGGATTGAAGAGGCTTTTCGCTATGCGGCCAGCCAGGGACTGACACCGATCTCGGTATCAGACAGCGTAGGCTCAATGGGTGGTGTCGCCCCTGTTGCACATATCGTCCGCCTGGCGCATCAGTATGACGGCTTCGCCTATATTGACGATGCACACGGCACCTCTATCTACGGAGATTACGGTTCGGGATATGTCATGTCATGCCTCAACCATCAGCTTGACGAGCGTATTATTATCGCCGGGTCGCTGTCCAAAGCTTTTGGCTCACACGGCGGATTTATCGCCTGTCGGGAAGCTGAGACCATCAACTTTATCAAAACCTACGGTACAACCTACGCCTTTGGTGGACCTCCGTCATTACCGGGGATTGCCGCCTGCGTCGCCGCAGCCGATCTCCACCTGGACGGCACCGTCACAGCCCGTCAGGAGAAGCTACAGAACGTCATTCGTTATTTTGACGAAGTGTTCGGCGGGACCGAGATAGTTAACCGGGGCACAACAATGCCGATTCGGGGGATCCTGATAGGTAACGAAGACCTCGCCATTACGATGTGCAAAAAACTGCACGATCGCGGCTTCGCCACGACAGTGGCGATGTATCCAACCGTTGAGGAAGGACACGCCATTCTGCGTTGCGCATTGTCTGCGCTTCATGAGAGCGGCCAAATCGACGACTTCCATAAAAACTTCAGTGAATCACTGGCTGAAGCCACAAAATAAATAGCTACTGCCGGCCTGCTTCGTCAGGCCGCTTACGGACATTCGCTCATATGAAAGGAACAAATTTCCCGCTACGGGGAACGTCTCTTATGGTGGCGACCATTATCGGTGGAGGCATGTTCGCGTTGCCGGTTGCTTTCGTCAACGTGTGGTTTATAAAGGGCCTTCTGGTCCTGTCGGTAACAGGCATATTGATGCTGATTACAGGGTTGATCCTCGTCGACATTACGATGCGCTTTCCTCCTGGCGCCAGTTTTCATACCTTCACCCATGCCCTGCTCGGACCCGCTGTCAGCGTAATCATCGGCGTGGCTTTCTGTTTCGTACTTTATTTACTGACCTACGCGTACATATCAGGCGCAGCATCGATAGTGTGGGATCTCCTTCCTCCCGATATTGCTGGCCGCAGCTGGCTGCCGATCATTTTGCTGTCGCTGACGACCTCGCTGATTCTGTGGGCCGGCGGCAAATTGCCCGGTTTTCTCCTCTCCGGCCTTATCGCCGCCAAATTCACCCTTTTTCTCCTGCTGTTCGCCGGTGCCGCAGGAGGCGTAAAAGTACTCAGATTACTCGACTTCGCCGGCAGCACGCCGCTCCAGTATTACCTGCCGATCGTACCGGTCTGCGTTATCGCTTTTGGATTTCATGGCAGCGTCCCCTCTCTGACAAGAATGTACCGGGGGGATAATCATCGTGCGGTCCTCCGCTCTCTCTATTACGGTTTCGCCGTTTCATTAACTGTCTACGCCTTCTGGCTGACGCTCACGATGGGCGCGCTCACGCCTCAGGCTATCCGGCATGTCAGCGATGAAGGCGGGAATATGGGCGCCTTTATCACGGCCCTCAATATCCACAGGACCGCCTCAGCTACCAGTCTGATACTGGTCGCCTTTGGGTGTATTGCCGTTTTAGCTTCACTGATGTCGGCTTCAATCGGCTTAAGTGATTATCTTGAAGATACACTGAACAAAATTAACTGTCAGTGCTCACGCCCGCTGGCAATATTTCTAACTTATTTCCCTCCTGCACTGGCCTGTATTATTGCTCCGCAAGGTTTTTTGTCTGCCTTGTCCTTTGCAGGGATATCACTGGTATTATGGAGTATTATACTCCCCCCTTATTTACTCATCAAAGCCAGGCGTTCCACTCTGCCTCCGGTATATAACTTTCCGGGAAACAATCCCTTCCTGAAAATAATTATTGTTACCGGAGTCATACTCTGGCTATTGATGATTTACGCTTTTCTTTAATAACAATTCGTCTCATTCACAACTGACTTTGCAAGGAAATTATTATGTCTTTTGTTACGCTACGTACCGGGGTGGCTGTCGCGCTGTCATCTTTGATAATAAGTCTGGCCTGCCCGGCTGTCAGTGCTGCACCATCCTTGAATCAGGATATTCACGTTCAAAAGGAAAGTGAATATCCTGCATGGTGGAAAGAAGCTGTTTTTTATCAGATCTATCCTCGCTCATTTAAAGACACCAATGATGATGGCATTGGCGATATTCGCGGTATTATTGAAAAGCTGGACTATCTGAAATCGCTCGGTATTGACGCTATCTGGATCAATCCCCATTACGACTCTCCGAACACCGATAACGGCTATGACATCAGTAATTATCGTCAGATAATGAAAGAGTATGGCACAATGGAGGATTTTGATAGCCTTGTTGCCGAAATGAAAAAACGAAATATGCGCTTAATGATCGACGTGGTCATTAACCATACCAGTGATCAACACCCGTGGTTTATTCAGAGTAAAAGCGATAAAAACAACCCTTATCGTGACTATTATTTCTGGCGTGACGGAAAAGATAATCAGCCACCTAATAATTACCCCTCATTTTTCGGCGGCTCGGCATGGCAAAAAGATGCAAAGTCAGGACAGTACTATTTACACTATTTTGCCAGACAGCAACCTGATCTCAACTGGGATAACCCGAAAGTACGTGAGGATCTTTACGCAATGCTCCGCTTCTGGCTGGATAAAGGCGTTTCAGGCATGCGATTTGATACGGTGGCAACTTATTCCAAAATCCCGGGATTTCCCAATCTGACACCTGAACAACAGAAAAATTTTGCTGAACAATACACCATGGGGCCTAATATTCATCGATACATTCAGGAAATGAACCGGAAAGTTCTGTCCCGGTATGATGTGGCCACCGCGGGTGAAATTTTTGGCGTCCCGCTGGATCGTTCGTCGCAGTTTTTTGATCGCCGCCGACATGAGCTGAATATGGCGTTTATGTTTGACCTCATTCGTCTCGATCGCGACAGCAATGAACGCTGGCGTCACAAGTCGTGGTCGCTCTCTCAGTTCCGCCAGATCATCAGCAAAATGGATGTCACGGTCGGAAAGTATGGCTGGAACACGTTCTTCTTAGATAACCATGACAACCCCCGTGCGGTATCTCACTTCGGGGATGACAGGCCGCAATGGCGGGAGGCGTCGGCTAAGGCACTGGCGACGATTACCCTCACTCAGCGGGCGACGCCGTTTATTTATCAGGGTTCAGAGCTGGGAATGACTAATTATCCCTTCAGGCAACTCAACGAATTTGACGACATCGAGGTCAAAGGTTTCTGGCAGGATTATGTCCAGAGTGGAAAAGTCACGGCCACAGAGTTTCTCGATAATGTGCGCCTGACGAGCCGCGATAACAGCAGAACACCTTTCCAGTGGAATGACACCCTGAATGCTGGTTTTACTCGCGGAAAGCCGTGGTTTCACATCAACCCAAACTATGTGGAGATCAACGCCGAACGCGAAGAAACCCGCGAAGATTCAGTGCTGAATTACTATAAAAAAATGATTCAGCTACGCCACCATATCCCTGCTCTGGTATATGGCGCCTATCAGGATCTTAATCCACAGGACAATACCGTTTATGCCTATACCCGAACGCTGGGTAACGAGCGTTATCTGGTCGTGGTGAACTTTAAGGAGTACCCGGTCCGCTATACTCTCCCGGCTAATGATGCCATCGAGGAAGTGGTCATTGATACTCAGCAGCAGGCGGCTGCGCCGCACAGCACATCCCTGTCATTGAGCCCCTGGCAGGCAGGTGTGTATAAGCTGCGGTAATCACCTGGGGGATTGATGACAAGTTCCCCAGACAATAGAGTTTTCCAGGTCTTTAGCACTGCTGTGCTCAGCGATAGTTGTGCTCTCCTGTGACTTCGTAAGTGCCTGTCTCATGGCAGGCATTGTCAGGTCAGAAGCCTTCTCAGGCAGCCTCGAGCAACAGCGCCCAGTTAGCATCCCCCTGAAAGATGGGGGGTATGTATAAATTAGCGTTAAAGAACATGAACCAGCCACCGTCATCTTATCAACCAACAGGCGAGATGAACTCCGATTCCTGATTCTTCACATTGCCGTTGATGCGCCTGAAGCCTCGCCCTTTAGGGCCGGGAAATAAGCACAGCATCTGGCGATCTCTTTTGCCACTTTACTGATCACATCCGGCCTCATCCATTTCCGGGCGGCTTCAGCCATCAGGAGAAAGGGTAGTGGTCGTGTATATGAGCCAGGCCAAAAAAAGGTGTGATATCGATCGCCTGGAAAGTTGAAACGGTTCAACGCTGGCGCAGCAACACTACGCGTTGCTGCTATGCTTACCGTACTATGCGAAGTGTAAATATTCATTACCTAGTGTGATTGATTTTCCGGGCAGGCATCTGTTTTTACTGATAAAATTCTCTAAAGGCGCCCTGATTACCAGGCATTAGGCGTACTACTGGCGCCTATTATGATATCGACTTTCAAAAGGATGCTGCGGGTTCAGTGTTGCAACCTGGCAACATGTTTTGAGGTAATGACATCTTTTAGTGGTTTGCCTTCAGGCCACGTGAACAGATTGAGTAATTACAGGCCCTCATGATGACTGAACAGACGCTCGCTAGACTGCTCAACATTGATCAAACGGTAAATCCTCCCCGTATCGCTGCCTCCGGTGACTGGGTGCTAGCGCATTATGCTTATCTGGAGCCTGCCGTCAGCGCGTTACAGCCTCAACTCCTTTCGAACGCCATTTTCGATCTGAGCCAGTTAGGGGCACTTGATACCGCGGGCGCCACGCTGCTGGTTAAGCTTATTGGTGAAAAAAATGTGCTTGAGCTCGAACGTATTGCACCAACGCTTCCCTTAGAGCGTCGTGTCCTGCTGCAAACAGTCAGATCGGCACTACAGAATTACGTCACCCCTCCTGCGCAGCATCAGCCGGGGATCGTGACCGAGCTATTGGCGAACATCGGTAAGTCGGTAGAAAGCTTCTGGCAGAATCTTGTTGCCCTCATCGGGTTTATCGGGCTGACGATGGAGGTACTTTTTGCCACCCTGTTGCGTCCTGCTCACTGGCGGGTGACTTCTCTGGTCGCTAATCTGCAGCAAATTGGCCTGAATGCCGTGCCTATCATTGCGTTGCTGACCTTTATGGTCGGCGCGGTAATTGCATTCCTGGGATCAACGGTACTGTCCACTTTCGGCGCCAGTATATTTACCGTTCAACTGGTGGCGTTTTCATTCCTGCGCGAATTTGCCGTGCTGCTGGCGGCAATACTGATGGCCGGGCGAACTGCCAGTGCCTTCACTGCACAGATTGGCCTGATGAAGGCTAATGAAGAAATTGATGCTATCCAGACAATGGGGCTAAATCCGGTTGAACTGCTGGTGCTTCCACGCGTGCTGGCGCTGCTTGTGGCGCTGCCAATGATGACCTTCATCGGTATGATCTGCGGGATTTTGGGTGGTATTGTTGTATGTGCTTTAACACTGGATATATCCCCAACAATGTTTTTAACCATAATGCAGAACAACGTCGGCTTTGAGCATTTTTGGGTGGGAATGATTAAAGCTCCGGTGTTTGCTTTCCTGATTGCCATCATCGGTTGTCTCGAAGGATTTAAGGTCAGCGGAAGTGCTGAATCGGTGGGAGAACATACCACCGCAAGCGTTGTACATTCAATATTCGTAGTGATCCTGCTGGATGCGGTTGCGGCACTGTTTTTCATGGAGATGGGATGGTAAAAGACATGAGTCAGGACGCCATAATTCGCATTCGTAAACTGCGTAACTGCTTCGGTCCGCAGTGTGTACACGTCGATCTCGACCTCGATGTGTGTCGTGGCGAAATACTGGGTGTAGTGGGCGGGTCGGGTACCGGAAAGTCAGTGCTCCTGCGTAGCATCGTCGGTCTTCGTCACCCGACGGACGGACGAATTGAGGTATTTGGTGAAAATATCACCGAACTCAGTGGCGTGCGCCGCTCCGTGCTAGAAAGGCGTTTTGGCGTCCTGTTTCAGCGAGGGGCATTGTTCAGCTCGCTGACAGTCACGGAGAACGTGGCTCTGCCGCTAATTGAGTTTGCTGGGCTTCCTCGCCGCGACGCCGAGCAGCTGGCGCAGGTTAAACTCGCACTGGCTGGTTTGCCCGGCAGCGCCGGAGATAAATATCCCTCGTCACTTTCAGGTGGCATGGTGAAACGCGCTGCACTGGCCAGAGCGCTGGCTTTGGATCCGGAAATCCTGTTCCTTGATGAGCCAACCGCTGGTCTCGACCCTATAGGTGCCGCCGCGTTTGATAACCTCATTGCCACGCTGCGCAATGCGCTTGGGTTAACTGTATTCTTAGTTACACACGATCTGGATACCCTTTATACAATTTGCGACAGGGTAGCGGTGCTTTCGCAAAAAAAAGTTTTAGTCGTGGATTCACTGGACGTGGTGGCAGCAACGCCAGATCCCTGGATTCAGGAATATTTCCACGGCCCACGCGGGCGAGCAGCACAGCAGACTCAGGCGACGTTACAAGAGGGGCAATAAAAAAATGGAAACTCGCGCTCACCATGTTCTCATTGGATTGTTCACTCTCATCATTTTCACTGCAGTGCTATTGTTTAGCCTGTGGCTGAGCAAATCTGACAGAGATCGCCAGTTCCACACGTACGACATCGTATTTAGCGAGGCGGTGAGCGGCCTTTCCCAGGGAAGTACAGTTAATTTTAGCGGGATCCGGGTTGGTGAGGTGGTTCAGCTTCGCCTGGACAGGGATAACCCCGGTAAAGTTTGGGCCCGGATCAGAGTTGAGGCCTCTACGCCTGTTCGCCAGGATACCAAGGCACGGCTGGCTATGGCAGGTATTACCGGGACATCAATTATTCAGCTTAGCGGTGGAAGTGAAACCAGCCCGGTGCTGGAGGGAGAAAATGATAGGATCCCTGTGATCATTGCAACCCCTTCTCCGCTGAACCAGTTGCTTACTAATGGCGAAGATGTAATGACCAACGTTAATGAGGTCCTGTTACGCTTAAATCAGATACTCACTACGGAAAATCAGCAGCGAATAGTCAAAACGTTAGACAACCTGGAAAAAATTACTGGTACCGTGGCCGATCAGCGTGAAGATATCAGTACCATCCTGCAGCAACTGGCGATAGTGACGAAACAAAGTAACGAGACGCTGGCGCAAACCAACCGTCTGATGCGCAATGCAAACTTGCTGCTGGACGGTAAGGGGAAAGATTTGGTTAATAATGCGGCCAATACCCTGGCACTATTGCAAAAGACGACCAGTCTGTTAAATCAGATCGTCATCGATAATCAGCATTCACTTAACAACGGCATTCAGGGATTTAACGAACTGGGGCCAGCCTTAGCTGAATTACGCAAAACCCTGGCCACTTTACGCGGAGCGATCAACAGCCTGGAAGCAAACCCAGCGGCCCTTTTAAGAGGGCCGGAACGTATGAAGGAGTTTACACCATAATGGCCGTTTTTACTCTTGGGTTTTCCTGTTTACCTCGCAAGAATCTAAGGCTGCTGATTGTGCTGGTATGTCTGCCGTTGGCCGCATGCACGGTGTTGCCGCAAAGACCTGTTTCGCAGGTTTGGTTATTGCCAGCCCAGCCGGGAGTGCCTGCCAGCGGTCCAACCATAAACCGATCGCTGCGTGTTATGCAGCCCAGTACCAGCCAGTTTATCAACAGTTCACGTATTGCGGTTCAGCCTCAGGGTGCAGAGATAACAGTCTACAGCGGGTCGCGCTGGAGTGATTCGGTGCCTGTATTGTTTCGTAATCGTTTGACACAGGAATTGCGCACGGATGGCCGTTTCATTTCTGTCAGTAGTGATGAAGATAATTTGCAGGCCGATTTTGAACTCGGGGGGGATTTATCCTCATTCCAGGGGGTCTATAGCGATAAAAAAGGCGAAGTGCTGATTCAGTTTGACGCGCGTCTGGTGCAAACATCCGACCGTCGCGTGATAGCCAGCCAGCGTTTCGTGATACATCAACCCATAAGCGGTAGTTCGATGAGCCAGGTCGTCGAGGCCTTTGGCCTGGCCAGCGACAGGCTTGCCGCAGATATACTTCGCTGGCTGGGAAACTCCAGCGCGATGAGGTCACCTTGAACATAAACCGCATTAAGCGAAGTAATGATGTAAGAGCAAAGTTGTAATGTCCGTTCTGGCTAAGTATGAGTTTTGTGTAGAAGAATGATATCTGTCGCAAATCCTGGCAATATCATGTATGGAATCAACTTGCTTATGTCTGTCCCAGATAATCGCTTTCTGTTCTGGCGTGTTGTAAATGCGCGCTCTTCATTTTATGGAAACATCCCCCAGGATTAATTCGACGGACTCCGGGTTACTGTCAATACTTTGGTGTTGTCGTCCTTTTCCACAAAAAATTCCACAATCAGTCACTGGCTGTCTGTTCTGCCGAATAGCGCATTGCACAACCGGTTTACAGTCAGTGGCGTCAAATTCTGGTCGGGATCGTAGGCGATGGTGGGAAAAACAAATGACAGCATTTCAGACGTTTTATACCGTTTTACCGCCGCGGCGAGACGTGCAGCCCGCAGTGAGGCTTCACAGCTTTCGTCGCTGTAATTGGCCAGTTCGGCCAGCTAATTCCTTTCGTGGTTTTCAGCGGTACAAGACCTGCCATCTATAAAAAAGTTGGCTGCAGGCTATTGGTGAGCGTTCATGACATACCCGGCTGGCCAAGTACAAAAAACAGACAGGTAAATTTACATTTCTTTCCATGGCCTGCCGTCTGTACTCCCACCTTTTTACCTTGTTCTGGGTCAATAAAAAAGAAAACATCTTTGATGCAAATCACTACATTTACAAATTAGAATGCTTCCTGGAAACAAAGACATACATAACTGTATTATGTTTCATCCAGCCTCTGTTCGGTGATACTGCCAGATCACTTTGCGTTAAAACAGAGTCATTTTTTTGGTGGCAAGACTTCGCTCAACTAGTCGTTCCGTCACAGAAGAGCAAATAGTGTCGGAGGCCGCCCTGATTCCTGGAGGCGATATGAACAGATTGTGTTTATGCATTCTTGTTCTAACTCTCTTTGGCTACCCTGTTGGTGGTCAAAGTGGTTGGTCAGTGAATGTCAGCCATATCAATGTGAATATTTCTCTATAAATCAAAGGTTAATAAACAAAAAAACCACCTGCCAGGGTGGTTTTTTTGCGTTTCCCCTTTCACAGGAGAGAACTGGCAAGACTTCGCTCAGGGCAAATTATGCTTTGTCTGTTATAGACCCGCAACGGATTTATTAGCCAAAATGGCTTTCTTTCTATGACTGGAATCAACAAAACCACTCACCTGATTGTGCTAATCACCAACATTGATCAGCTGAAATAGACTGGCGAGAGGCACGGCTAATTTTAAAGCTAATGTATGCGTACATTAGCTTTAAAACACGGTTCAGCCTCCGACATATCATCAGCCAACAGGCTCGATGAGCTCTGGTCCCTGATTCTTCACATTACCAACAGCGCGTGTTACAGGATGCCATATGAAATGATCAGCTGACACAGCTCCATTAGCAGCAATTTCTTCAGCCTCCTTACCCGAAACGTCTTGTTTCATCCACTCCCGGGCGGCGTCCGGTACTAGGACAAGCGGGCGCCGGTCATGGATATCAACGAGACCTTTATCAGCTGCGGCCGTGACAATCAGGAACCCTTCCGCCTCATCACCACGCTCAAACGGAGTGCTTCCGATCGCGGCCATGAGGATTGGCTGACCGTCTTTACGGTAGATGAAATAGGGCTGCTTCTTGTCTCCTTCACGCTTCAATTCAAACCAGCCATCAGCAAAGCAGATCGCCCGATCGTGCTGCCACAGAGGTTTAAACATCCTGCTGTTGGCTGCGGTCTCAACCCGGGCATTAATCAATGGCGGTTTATCCCACCACCCTGGCGCGTAACCCCAGTGAACCGGATCGAGCTGCAGCTGTTCGTCGCGTTCGCTCAGAAGTAACACCCTGGTACCCGGGGCGACGTTATAGCGACCGATGGGTTCAGGGTCGTAGGCAATATTTCGATCGCCTTCATTGGCGAGGAGAGAAAGATACTCTTCCCGCGTCATTGACTGAGAAAAACGTCCGCACATGGTTACCTCCAGTGGCCAGACTGAAAGTATAGAAGATGTGATCGATGTGGATCCGGAGTCAGGATGCCGCTTCAGCGGCATAGAGGCGCCTGCAGTAGTTGAATGGAGTGCCGCGGGCAAATGGCGCCGTCGCCCGGCGCAGCCGGCTGCTGTTTTGACAGGTTCTGCCTCACCGACCCCCTTCCCTTGTATCTAACAGTTTGTGGTGATTAGCTACCACCACTGAAGCAGAGTGAGCCGCCCCCTTCCCTTAAGGTCAGAAAAGTCGGCACCGCTGAACCTTGATTTGCAGCACATGGCCCTCCGCTTCACCTTTCACGCCAGCACATCAGGTTGAACGGTTACCGGGAGCTCGACTCCGTATGTACAAGGCGAACAGGCGTGACGGTTTATGTGAGAGGAGTTTGACCATGTTTCCAGTCGGCATTGACGTAAGTAAAAACACCCAGGATCTTTGCATGCTTTATGACGGTATCAAAGGACGCATAAAAACCCGTAACATCCAGAATAACAGACATTCAGTTGAAAATATTCTTCGCTGGCTCAGGCTCCAGCACTGCAGTCCGGAAGATGTTCATGTGGTAATGGAAGCTACCGGTGTTTATCACGAACGGCTGGCCACTGAATTACATGATGCCGGTTTCCGGGTTTCTCTGGCCAACCCTCACCGTAGTCGGGAGTTTGCGCGTGGCATGGGAATCATGACAAAAACGGATAAGGTGGATGCGTATATGCTGGCCTGTTACGCATTCCTTAAGAAGCCACACCGCTGGGAGCCGCCGGCACCCGAAATCAGATATCTCGGTGCACTCCTGCGACGGCGGGATGTTCTGCTGGGTGATGCCCTGCGTGAGGAGAACAGGCTGGAAAAATACCTGTCGACAGACACACCTGCAGATATTATCAGTTCCTGCAGGCGTATGGCGCAGCTTCTGCGCGAGGAGGTAAGTAATATCGAGCGGCAGATAAAAGCACATATCAAAGCCAGCCCTGCACTGAGGCGTGATTATACACTGCTGACCTCAATTAAATCGGTTGGTCCCCAGCTGGGGATGCATATGCTGGTCGTGCTTCGCAGCCATAACTTTGTATCGGCTGAGCAGGCTGCCGCCTTTCTGGGCGTGGTGCCGATCGAGAAACGCTCAGGCACATCGGTCCGGAGCCGGCCGCGGATGTCGAAAATCGGCCCCCCTCAGTTGAGAGCGAAGCTTTACATGTCCGCCCTGTGCGGAAAAATCTACAATAAGCGAATGCGTAATATTTACGATGAGATGTGCCTGCGGGGTAAACCTAAAATGGTGGCCATTGGCGCGCTGATGCGGAAACTGGTGCACTGGTGTTATGGCGTCCTGAAGACCGGAACCGTTTTTAATGACGAAGACCTGAAACCGGTACTGTCAACCTGACTGTACCAGGCTGGCATTAAACACAAGGTAACGCTCACTGCAATAAGTGAGCGCAGTCCGTTATGAGCGAGAAGCGGACCTTCAAATCCGCACAGTTTCAATTGATTAACCTTGGTTGTCAGTTACGCCATCGTTAACATGAAGCCGATCGAAAATTCTTTATCGCATTTTTTACAAATACGCAGTGGCAAGAAAGATAGATTCTGGCTCATGACAAGTTGAGTGGTTCATTTGTATAAAGAGACTTCGCCTTCAGGACGCGTTTTGAACCTGCGATGCATCCACAGGTATTGCTCAGGGGCACGGAGAATTTCACGCTCGATGATCTTGTTCATATAAGCCGCTGCGGCGACCTTGTCCTCCCCTGGATAGCCTGACAGCGGATTGCTGATATACATGTGATAACCTTTTTTATCGCTACGTCGAATCATGCTAAGTGTGAGCAAGTCTGCACCAGCGAGTTTTGACAGAGCATACGTTCCGTTCGTCGTGGCTGCTTTTTTTACCGAGAAAAAAGGTGCAAAAACGCTTCCCTTAGACCCATAATCCTGGTCTGGTGCAAACCACACGGCTTCACCAGCTTTTAGCGCATGAACAAAACCGGATAAATTACGTCGATTAATCATCGCCTTATTTGAACGCATACGCCCTTTTGTCTGTACCCATTCCATTAATGGATTATTGTGTGGACGATACGTTGCCATCATAGGATGGCATAACCCCATTACTCTTCCACACAATTCAAGGGACATAAAATGTATCCCGACAACCATTACCCCTCTGGTCGCACCGGTCAGGTTTTCAAGCCCTTCGACATCAAACCATTTTTTGACTCTCGCATCGCTCCAGAACCAGGCCATTCCTGTTTCCATCAGTCCCAGCCCGAGAGAAACAAAGTTTTTATTGACCATCTGGCTCCGGGCAAACGGTGTCATCTCGGGAAAGCACAGTTCGATATTTCTACTCGCAATCCCTTCCCGGCGTTTCAGGAAGGGTCTGGATATTTTTCCAAGACCAGAGCCCAGAATATGTAAAACCGGGTAAGGAAGCTGAACGAGAAGCCACAGCAGACCCAAACCAGACCAGGTAAGCCAGTGGCGAGGATGAAGTAAATTATGAGTAAAAGTCTGTGCCATAAATTTCCTTAATGCTAATGAAGGTTATAACGCAAAAGGAAAACAATGAAGCAATTCGTCTTGAGCGATACATTTTGTTTTAGACAATTTAAAGCCATCTAAATTCAGAAAAAATAACTTTGCAATGACTAGTAAAGAATTTAAAGAGTCAGGAATGAATTGTAAGCCAGCAAAGTTATTCTGTTATAAATCCATGTTTTATCATTGATACTCAAGAAATTGTCTTCTTGATTCATCATCATCAAGGTACTCAAAAGAAAGAAGCCGAATTTTGGTAAATTTATAAAACCACTCACAATCGTTTCGTTGAATAATTTCGCCTGGTTTGAAACATATCCCGGATGCCACCCGTATAATCGCATATTTACCATTACTAAACCTGACCCGGTGAATACAGAAAAGTTGACCGGCCTGCCCGTGACAGCTGTTTGACAGGATATGTCCTTCAATAAAAACAGTTTTTTTAGATTTCATTATCATACCCTCGACAACTGCAGTACAGGAGAAATGTTGTCATTTCCCGACATCACTGACGTTAAGTGGCAGAAGCTGATCAGCCGCCGATACACCAGCATTCTGAAGGTCTGAAGAGCAGTCCGCAGGCAGGGCACTCAAGAACCGCATCTTTTCTTAGTTTACCTGCTTTCTGATCGGCTCTGTGTGCGCATGCCGGGCAGGCAACATGAACCGGTCTTTCTTTAAAATACCTGAGCCCATTTGTATAAGACATAAATAATTCTCTGAGGAATACAGTAATTATTATACGCTTTAATATAAAAATAACTGGCATAAGTTATGTTAAGTTGTGTCTGAATCAGTATATCAGATATTGAAAATTGAACGTCTGATTTATGATACACTACCCTTCCGTGAGAAATTTAAGATGAAATCAGAAGACACCCTTGACTGGTATCCGGCACAACTACCGCCTGTGAAAATTATTCTTGGCGAAGCCGTGCTGGCTGTGGGTAAACAGGGCCGACCGATTAATACCCGCACCTTGCTGGAATACCTTCAGGTCATGCAGGACAAACAAAAAAGGCGGGATGACAAAATCGCCATGCAGACTGCGATTGATGTTCTCAGGGATAATCAGCGCATTAACGGCAGACGTTAATGCACCTCCGGGCTCAGTGTCAGTTCTGAATGATCTCAACCGTATGGTTTTGTCCATCATCCTTCAGCGGTATTCTGTCATCAGGGAGGAGAACACCATCCAGTGTCACGCAATATTCTGCATCGCCGCGTGAAACACTAATCTGATAATGGCTTTCACCATATTGATATGCCATAGAAAAAGACGACCACTCATCCGGTAACCGGGCATGAACACTAAACTCAGTGCCGGAACGTTTTATCCCCAGTAATTCCTCGGTAAGTAAACGCCAGGCCCAGCCTGCGGAACCGGTATACCAGCTCCACCCTGCACGTCCGGTATGGGGAGCGACGCTGTAGACATCAGCACTCATGACATAAGGCTCAGCTTTATAAATCCCGACAGAGTCCGCATTCAGGGTATGATTTATAGGGTTGAGCATTGACCAGAGTTGCCAGGCTCGTCCGGCATTCCCCATTCGGGCAAAGGCCATCACTGCCCAGATGGCGCCATGCGTATACTGCCCTCCGTTTTCCCGCACGCCTGGCAGGTACCCCTGTATGTAGCCCGGATTTGGACCGTGTCCGTCGAAAGGAGGCGTTAACAGTTTGATCAGCCCTCCTTCGTTATCCACAAGGTGCTTATCCAGCGCCTGCATGGCCTTTGCGCACCGTCCCGGGCTCGCGGCGCCGGACAATACAGACCAGCTCTGCGCAATCGCATCAATCCGGCAGTCCTGTGAGGTTTTCGATCCCAGGGGAGTACCATCGTCAAAATACCCGCGCCGGTACCATTCCCCATCCCAGGCGTGGGCTTCGAGATTACTTTGCAGGCGCAGAGCCTGTGAACGGCACATCGCGGCGACGCTTTCATCCAGCCTGCGCTCCGCCAGCGCTGCAAACCGCTGCAAAATGTCGTACAGGAAGAAGCCCAGCCAGACGCTTTCACCTTTGCCTTCGATACCCACCCGGTTCATCCCGTCATTCCAGTCACCAGCACCCATCAGCGGCAGGCCATGCTCCCCGAAGCGAAGTCCATAGTGAATAGCTTTGACGCAGTGTAACCAGAGTGTCTCTTCGGTGCCGCTGATGACCGGCGTGTCATAGACAGACTCTTCACCAGGCTGAAGCGAGCGTCCCTCCAGATAAGGAATGCGTATTTCCAGTGCATCCATATCCCCCGTCGTTTCAACATAGTGGCAAACAGCAAGCGGCAGCCAAAGATAGTCATCGGAACAGCGGGTACGCACACCGTTGCCGTGGGGCGGGTGCCACCAGTGCTGCACATCCCCCTCGATAAACTGCCGTGATGCGCAGAGTATTATCTGTTCACGCATCCGGTCCGGAGCAGCGTGGCTCAGAGCCAGCGTATCCTGCAGCTGATCGCGAAAACCAAATGCACCGCCAGACTGATAGTAGCCACTCCGGGCCATAAGACGGCAGGCGACCGTCTGATACAACAGCCAGCCATTAACCAGTAAATTTACGGACGTGTCGGGGGTGTTAACTACGATTTTATCGAGAACATTGTGCCAGTGATTATGAATCCGGTTCAGCTCCTGGCGGACCGTATCCTCGTTCATGTAGCGGGCCAGCATCTCCTGAGCACAAACATCATTCTCCTCTGCGCCGAGGATAAAAATAAACGTCCTCTGGTCCCCGTCAATTAATGTAACCGCCGATTGCACCGCTCCGCAGGGATCCAGACCGGCCCCCGTCTTACCAGAAAGCTTTTGCAGTTTCATGGCCGAAGGGGCGTGAAGGGAACCATTACGGCCAATAAACTCCCGGCGGTCCCCTGTCAGAGAACAGTCATTACCGCTGACGGCAAAAAATGCAGTTCGGCCGCCACCATTATCACCATAAAAGTTATTCGCAAGCACCCCGCAGCCGCCGGGCGTTCTGGCCACATGTGTCACAATGTGAGGGGCTGAGCGCGTTCGTGTTTCTCCGAGCGTCCACTCTACATAGCCTGTGACGGAAAGTTGACGTGTCCGTCCCGAAGAGTTGCTGAGCGTCAGGAGCACCAGTTTAACCGGATCTTCTTCAGCAACCAGGACCGTCAACTCGCTGTCTATACCACTCTCACGATGGGCAAAAACGCTGTAGCCAAAACCATGGCGGGTCAGGTAATCACCGTGTCCGCGAACAGGTAAAGCCGTCGGCGACCAGCACTCCCCGCTCTCTTCATCGCGCAGGTAAAATGCCTCGCCGCTGCGATCGCTCACCGGATCGTTCTCCCACGGCGTCAACCGGTATTCATGGGCATTCTCATACCAGGTATAGGCCTGCCCTGCCTCTGAGATCACACATCCAAAACGAGAATTTGCCAGTATGTTCGACCAGGGAGCCGGTGTAAGCGTATTTTCCCGAAGGACGATCTGGTACTCCCGCCCATCCTGAGAAAATCCACCGTACCCATTGAAATGGCATAACTGACTGGTATCAGGGCTCCAGTCCGTATGTTGATTACGCTCGCGCACAGCACGCGGAATGAATGCCCTTGCCGGCGATTTCAGGGTATGAATACGCTGGTTAAGCTGCTCATTAATCCCCCCTGCGCGGTCATCAAGATAAAGACAGGCCACGCTCATCAAAAGCAACTTATCCTCAGCGGAGAGATGCTCACCGTTCCGGACAAAAAGCCCGCCCTTTTTATCCAGCAGACTGGCTTCAGACCCGGCATAAATTAACTCCATAATCTGATTTTGTAATCCCTGCTGGTAGCCGCCGGGGCTGTTATTCAGGATGACCAAATCAACATCCAGCCCTTTCTGTCTCCAGTAACGGTGTGCCTGAATCAGTGTGGTCACTGAGGTGATACTTTCCTCGCTGGTTATACTCAGCAGCACTATCGGCAGATCCCCTGAAATTGCCCAGCCCCACAGTCCGGACTGGCCACGCCGGTTGCGGCCGATCGCCTGGCCTTCGGCGCGCAGCTCCTGGACAGGGTAAAGCACAGCGCTGGCGAGACTATTGAACAACGTGGCATCATCTTCACTGGCGTTCATCTGGCGCAATACCACCAGACTGTGAGACCAGGCCAGTTCAAAGACGCGATCGGCGATAGGGTAATCGCGATATTTCTCCAGCAACGCCAGGCTCTGCTGACGGGTCTCGCTGATGCCATAAATGATATCAATCGTAACCGGCTGCCCCGGCTGCAGAATGATGGCGTTGCGAATTGCCAGTATCGGATCCAGCACCGAGCCCGACGTGTTGCCTAGCATCCCTCCCGTCTCTATTGCCTGTGCATTCGCAGGGTTTCTGCCACGTCCAATAAACCTTGCCCTGTCCGTTTCAAACGACACGTTATGTCGGTTATCGCCGTGCACCACCATCATGTGAAACAGGCAAGAGCCCGGTTCATCCGGTGAGCGCGGGCGCCGGTGGCAAAGAATAGCGTCACGCTCAGGAGCCAGCTCAGTCTGAATAAACAAATTGCTGAATGCCGGGTGTGCCAGATCGCTGGCATCAGGTGCCAGTACCACTTCAGCATAGGTTGTCAGCTCCAGAGAGCGAGGCTTGCGACCACGATGAATCAGTGTGAGCCGTCGCAATTCAACATCATCCTCCGGAGAGATCACCACCTGAGTTTTGACGCTGAGTCCCCCTAAGCTGCGTCTGAATTCTGCCCCCGCATCGGTGAACAACACTTCCTCGTCTTGTCCGCTGGTGTAGCCTGTTGGTTGCCAGGTATTGCTCCACACATCTCCCGTCTGGGTATCGCGGATGTAGCAGAATGCTCCCCAGTTATCACGGGTGGTATCACTGCGCCAGCGCGTTAGTGCAATATCATTCCAGCGACTGTAACCACCGCCGCCCGCGGTCAACATCAGATGATAATGTCCGTTGGACAGCAGTTGAATATCCGGGGAGGGGGTATCCACGCTATAGAAAATACGGGGTTCATAGCGAACGGGTTTGACCCTGCCCTCATGAGATTCAAAATGACGGCGCGGACTATACAGATCGACCGCATCCGGCACACGCTCCTGTAACAGCAGACTCGCTGACCGGAATACCGTGCTGGACATAAAGCGTTCAGTCATGGGGGCGTCAAGCAGCACATGAGCCAGCGCCTGAAATGCCATACCCTGGTGATGCGCCATCCAGGACTGTACCACCGCATAGAGCTGACCGGTTGCAAGACGTGAGGGGGTATAGTCCAGCGCTTCATAAAAACCGTATTCTCCGCGTGCACCATTTTTTTGCAGCCTGAACAGGTTCTCACAGGCTCTCTGTGGGGAAACCATCAGCGCCAGCAGCGTGGCGTAAGGAGCAACAACCATGTCATCGGCAAGTCCCCTGCGCAGACCGAGCCCCGGTACGCCAAATGCCTGATACTGATAATTATGCTGAACATCAAAAGCATGATAGCCAGACTCTGAAACACCCCATGGTACCCCGCGTTCTTTCCCCCAGTGAATCTGGCGCATAACCGCCGACTGACTCATTTCATCGAGCAGGCTGCCGGGCCAGGTGGGCATCACCAGATTCGGCATCAGATATTCAAACATGGATCCGCTCCATGACATCAGGGCAGTTTCATTATCAATCGTGGTAAACAATCGACCCAGCGCGTACCAGCTTTTAAGAGGCAGCTGATTAGTCGCAATGGCAAGAAAACTGGTCAGGCGGATTTCAGACGGCAGGAGATCGTAGTGGCTCTTGTCAGGCATATTGGTGTCACAGTTATAACCGACGCTGAGCAGACTGGTTGCTTCACTGTACAGAAAGGCGAAATCCATCCGGGCATGCTCATCCAGCCGCTGTTCCAGCTCGGTGATAATATTGAGTCGCATTCGGGCCTGCTCCGCCACTGACGCCGGAGGCGTTCCTGTACCGGTTAATGTCGGACGGGCAAGCTCACTCAGCGTCGGCAGCGTCTGTTCATTCCAGGATGCAGGCAACCAGCCAAGCAACAGAGACCACTCATGGCAAAGCTGAACCAGTTGATGCTCCAGATGTCCAGCCCAGCGCATCTGAAGAGGAGATCCCTGATGACATGCGCTGGTCAGATGGTTGCACTGGGTGCGCATGCTTTTCAGTTCGCTGAAAAGCGCCTGCGGAGAGAGCGACACCGCGTTCAGGCAATGCTTGCGCAGCAGTCTCAGGCTGTCAGGTGGGTTCTTACCCCACTGTTTTTCCAGAATATCCAGCGTATCGTTCAGTCCTGCCAGTATCTGTTGGTTGCTTAAAACAGGCTGATGACGCATGGCGGACAGGCCTGCACGCAGGGTCAATAAATGCCCGGCCATGTTGCCGCTGTCGACGCTGGAGATATAGCGTGGACTGAGGGGGACCAGCGTACGGGTGTCATACCAGTTGTAGAGATGGCCCCGGTAGTGCTCCATTTTATCCATCGTGTCGAGCGTGAGCGACACGCGCCGGAGCACCTCTCCGCCAGGCAGGTAGCCAAAGTCCCATGCCGTCAGGTTAGCCATAAGTGAAAGACCAATATTGGTAGGAGAAGTTCGGTGTGCCACCGTCGGTTGTGGTATTTCCTGATAATTATCAGGCGGAAGCCAGTTCTCTTTTGCTGTGGCAAATGTTTCAAAAAAAGCCCAGATTTCACGGCTTGTCTGGCGTAACAGCTGTTTTTGTTCCTGATTAGGCGAAAAAACCTTACGCACGGGCTGGCGACTCAGCCAGCTCATCAGCAGCGGTGCCACACACCATACCAAACCGATCGGTAACGCAATCCCCAGCAGCTGTGGGGCAAATTGTCCGGTCAGTATTGTCAGCGCCACGCCACCGGCAACGTTCAGCCACATCGCCTGATAAAAACGTGCAACAGTGGGTCTGGCCTGACTGCTGTCCTGGCTGTGGCTGACCCACTGGCTGAGGTGACGCCTGCTTATCCCCAGTCGCCATAGCGTCACGGCGATCGCTTTCAGCGAATATCCGGCTTCGTGCGGCAGTATCGCAAAATTAAGGCTGATACCTGACAGACGCTTTAGCGCGCCCGCCCCCACCAGTAACAGATGCGGCTTCACGCGGCGACGTAGAGGTTTATGCAGAAGGTCGTGGCTAATGCAGAGGATGGCTGGCAACAGCCATATCAGCAACAGTATGCCCAGCCAGTAAACCGGATTGGGTACCCAAAGCAGAGCGAAGAACAGCAATATCAGTAAGGAGGGGGCGACCAGACTGCGACGTAGATTATCGAGTAATTTCCAGTAAGAAAGCGCGGTCAGCGGATTCCTGACCCGGGTTCCATCGGCTTTTCTGACGCGTGGTTTTAGCCAGTTAAGCAGTTGCCAGTCACCCCGGATCCAGCGTGAACGTCGTGCAACATCCGACAGATAATTATTAGGGTACTGTTCGTACAGTAACACCTCGCTCAGCAGACCCGAACGTGCATAGCATCCTTCAAGCAGATCGTGGCTGAGTACCAGATTTTCCGGGCAGATGTTGGTAGTGGCCTGCATAAAAATATCAACATCGTAAATCCCTTTGCCCACAAACGAGCCTTCCCCAAAGAGATCCTGATAAATATCCGAAGACATCATCGAATAAGGGTTATTGCCCGGTACGCTGCTGCGCAGGGCTGCGTAACGCCCCTGACCGTTACGTGGTATCTCCTCCGCAAGACCGGGCTGTAAAATACCGAATCCTTTGACAACCCTCTGGCGTACCGGATCATACTCAGGCGTATTCAGCGGATGCGCCATCGTCGCGACGAGTTTGTGTGCCGTATCGCGCGGGAGCACCGTATCGCTGTCCAGGGTAATGACGTATTTTATGTGACCCGGTAAAAGGTGGGCAGGCATCTCTGCAACGCTGACGAATTGCGTTCCGGGATGGCGCAACCAGCTGTTCAGTAACGCCAGTTTTCCCCGCTTGCGTTCATAGCCCATCCACGCTCCTTCCGAGGGGTTCCATTCAGGCTGGCGATGTAACAGATAAAAACGTGGTCGGCCGGAGGGGTAGCGGCGATTAAGCGCCTGCGTATCGGCGATAGCCTGTCTTAGCAGCGTGTGACTTTCCGGCGAGGGTTCATTTTCAGAATCAGCAAAATCAGTGAGCAGCGCGAACCTGAGATTTTCGTTTTCATTCCCCAACCAGCAGACTTCAAGACTGGTGAGGAGCTGGCTGAAACTTTCGTGGCTGGTCAACATGCAGGGAATGACTAACATGGTGGCACTGTCAGCGGGAATACCGGCTGAAAAATCCATCCCCGGCAAGGGGCGAGGAACGCGAAAACGGGTGGCTGTATCACTGAGCAAATCGCTCATTAACTGAGTTAATGCGATAATCAGAGGTAATATCACCGCGATCAATAGCCAGTCTGCGCCCTGCATGGCGGTTGCGCGCAATATTGCTGCGGTCGCAGCGGTTGTCAGCAACGCCAGGCTTCCAAGCCATGACAGCAGGGTTATTCTGTTGAAACTGTGCCGCAAGCGTATGAGCCCTGAGGCGTCTGCCAGGAGATGAATATCCAGCGCCTGTCGACCTTCGCCCGCAAGATAATAACCAACATGATGTTCCGGTGTCTCGGACGCTTTTTCCTCTGAAAACGCCAGCACCTTCTCAGCAACCTCAGGCTCGCTGAGACCACTGTCTCTGGCCAGAACCTCAACTACGTGCCGGTAATGATCCCGGGTATTGAAGTGCATCCGGGGATAGATGCCGGCAGGATCATTGCGTAATACCTGTTCGACAACGCTTATGGTTTCGGCGAAATCAGCCCAGTCCGTTTCACTCAATAAACGCAGGCCCGCGATGCTGTTACTGACGGACAGCTGGCTGGCGGCAAGCTGCTGATTGAAACTATGTATGAGAACGTCAGTGGTGATCCCCTGTTCCCGAAGGCACTGATCAACCCAGGTCAGAGGTAACGACAGCGCGTTGCCATGTCCCTGCAGGCGCCGCACCAGCTCTGCGACAAACGCACTGGTTAACGGAGGTCGGGAGCGCGCCATATCGGCAACCACCATGATTAAATCACCAGGCGCACTCTCTGCGCATTCGACAATCCTTGTTATCCACGTATCAGCAAGGTTTCTGTCCTGCTGCGCTTTTATCACTTCCATACTGATACGACGAAGATTTTCAATCAGCGCAAGGCGCAGCATTCCCGGTAACGCCCAGATTTCACCTAGTGTCAGCGGTGTCACCTGTTGATAGGCAGTGAGATAGCTGGTCAGGCTTGCGGCATCCCAGCGGCCATCGCCGTGAGCAATGGCCTCTGATGCAATATGATAAATTCGTGGGCAATTCAGCGGCGATACCAGCGACGGAAGACCTTTGCCAAAGCTTTTCGGCAGATGCTGGCGGACAGTGCGGATTTGTTCCTCAATCAGATAATAATTGTCCAGCAACCATTCACCGGCGGGCATGATACTGGTCTTTTTACCGGCGTTAAGCTCATAGCAGTTTTGGGTAATGACGGCTTCATTGTCACCAAGTCGTTTCAGAAGATAATAAGGGTGCTTATCCGGTGATACTTTATGAGTCCGCGCCAGCTTCTGGCCGTAGCGTTCCATCTGGACGGTCGAAAAGAGTTCTGACCGCGGCGAGCTTTCACCGGCAGGATCGTTCGCCGAAAACGTTACGTTTTCGGCAGCATTCATCGGAATACGGGAGCGGTTAAACCACGCTCTTGGGTTCATTTTCATAGCATTGCTCTGATGCGACGTTAGCGCGCAGGAGCAGTTGCGAAATCAGTTCAGAAACGTTCTCTCAGGATGTGCGTCAGGCATCAGGGATTTAACAGCTGCCGGAATCTAACATAAGTATAGGACATGAGCTCTGTTCTGCGGTTTTGGTCGAGCTAGCATCGGGAGATAAACAGAGCCTTACATCCGGGGCAAAGCATGGTCTGGTTGAGCCGGATTTTTGACAACGGTTGTACTGATTTTAAGCCACAAACAGGACAGGCAGCAGTGGCAGTAGACGCACTGCTGAAGAGTTTCATTGCATAATTGATAACAGACATAACCATTAACCTTTCAATGAATGAACTTCACCGTATCACATGTGGTTAAGTTTTGATCTGTTTATTTTGTCACGCTGAAAATCAGGAAAGATAAATGTTTGCAGCCACAGGCCCCCTGAGACCGTTGATCCGGCAAAATTCTATGCGGCTTCCTGGGATGAGTAATTCTGATTCGCGAAAGTTAACGGCTGAAATGTGAAGCAGAACGTCTTTTCGGCCATCAGATGGGATGATGAGGCCTTTACCACTAAGAATGTCAAAGCTTTTGACAATTCCTGTCATTTTATGGGACAAGTCAATTCCTTACTGAAAACACGTAAAGACTATACATTGAAAATGGCATTCAGCCATTTTTATTTTTCCTACAGGACCTCTGGACGGCTAAAAGATAATTTGCTTATATCGATTCCATGTGCCTTAATGAATCCCATCAGTTCGATGTACGAATGAAATTTTGAAGCTTTCCGGGCAGTTCTCATTACCAGGCGCTATCGTTGATATCTCCTCTTTTGAGTCCATACGTTTAATCTTATACGTTTGCTATTAATGCTATTAATGCTATTAATGCTATTAATGCTATTAATGCTANTGTTTAATGGGAGTCAGTATGTCCACAAGAATTAAAGGTTTGGTAAAATGGTTTAACGAAGATAAAGGTTTTGGTTTTATTTCACCTCTTGACGGAAGCAAAGATGTCTTCGTCCATTTCTCCGCACTCCATGGTGAGAATTTCAATACCTTATTTGAAGGACAGAAAGTTGAGTTCGCCATGCAGAGTGGTGAAAAAGGGCCTGCTGCTACAAACGTAATACTTTGCGATAAATGAATATATGTGGGTCTGCGACAACGATGAAGGATTATTCCTGAGTAGACAGATCCATAACTTAAATCAGATGAAAGTCGTTTATTCTTAATATCTAATCAGCCTATTTTTCAAAATTATGAGTATGCTAACCGATGTGATGAAGTGCAGTACTACTGCATAAAAAGTCTAAAAGCTCAAGCTAACCGCAAGTTAAATAAGAAGTGCGTAATGGCTTTGAACTTAATGGCATCTGCCAGTTAATATCTACGAGAGAACAGGGTAATAGAATATGATTAAAGTCCTTGTTTTCTTTAATGCTGAATCCTGTAAAGTCATAACCGTTCTGGAGGGTATATCCTCTATCAGGCAGGAATATCCAAACGGTGAAGAAACACATCTTCAGATTATGTCTGCAGGTTTTCCTTCCTTAACTGGCGATCATGGTATTGTTTACGTGGCTACTGACAGGGAGTTAACGTCACAGGAGATACTTGATGCGGCCAGGAAATATTTATAGCATTTTTGTCATGCTCTCTGATCCACGTTTAATTGCACGCTTACCCTATTTATCAGAATCGAACAAAAAATGAGTTAAAAACTTTTATGGCCTGCTAACAGCAGGCTTTTTTTACATTACACTTTTTTAGAAACACCTCTATAAAGAGAGAGTAATTCGCTACCCTCTGACAAAATGCAGGTGTCTCTCCCCTGCGTCCATCTTGCCATTTGTGAAAAACCTTACTAAGTGGCGGCGCTAATTCACTAAATGTCTCTCCTGATTTAAAGCTCATCAGGTATGACTGAAACAACAAGTTATGAGTGTATAAAAGGCTCTTTAGATGACTCCTGGCATCATAGTTTTTAGTACCCGCAAAAATGCAGGGACATTTCGTAGGAGTTGGGATTTTTTTCTTGCACATTCCTCTTAATTTTGTCTTGCGATAAGAGATTTATATCAGTAGTCTAAACCTCGTTAATAACAATATGTACCAATCGGATTAAAATGCTCATTAATAAAAATCGGGTTGATGAGCAACCGTCGACATTGGTATTTACTGAACAACGAAAAAATGTTAAAAGGTCTCTTTATGTCAGATGCTCTTACACAGTTAAATAATATCCGTACCTTACGTTCCCAGATTCGTGAAATGTCATTAGATGTACTGGAAGATGTTCTGGAAAAGTTTAAAATTATTCTTATAGAACGACGAGAAGAAGAGACATTACGTCATTGCAAATGAAAGTCAGCGCCGCGATAAACTGGAAACACTTCGTCAGATGATGTTTGATTAGGGTATCGACCCATCCGAACTTATGGCTGCTATTGGCTCTCCGGGTAAGGTTAAAAAGACGCGCTCCCCTCGCCCCGCGAAGTATCGATATACTGACGAAACTGGAGAGTCAAAAACATGGTCAGGTCAGGGGCGAATGCCGAAGCGGATCTCAAAGCTGATTGCTGAAGGTGGGGAATTAAAAGATTTTGAAATCAGTTAAAAAGAGCCGGGTTATACCCGGTTCTTTTTTATAGGCCGCAAGTTGCCTTAGAGAATAGTCGAGAAACATTTATTTCCGTCGATGTAGCCGAGGAGCTGTTTAAAATCACAGTGCTGCTTAAGGGACAAACCGGTTATCTTGCAGATCGTTACAGCGAGCGAAATGAGAGCCATCAGGAGCTTTCATTCCGAGTCAATCAGGACAAAAAATAACGTATGTTCTTCGTGAATCCATACTGCATGAGCTTAACAACGTCTACTATTGGTACGGAGCGGACCGACCAGCTTGTTGTCAGGTCCGCTTTGAGCGAACTGCGGACCTTTACACTCATGATCACCGCTTATGTATGCATTACGAACATAGCACTGTAGTAATCATCGGTAGCTCCGGTACACTCGCTCTGTACTAAAATGCTTATCTAATAGATGATTTAAGAAATCGTCACAAGATCAAGATGGATTTATCAACATGACTAGAACAGAAAGACTTCTCGAACTACTACAGATATTAAGGGCACAAAGATATCCGATCACTGCATCCACCCTCTCAGAAAGACTGGGAATAAGTGTGCGATCCCTTTACAGAGATATAAAAACGCTGCAGTATCAAGGAGTAAGCATTGAAGGTGGTGCTGGAATTGGTTACATCGTTAAGTCTGACTTTCATTTGCCACCCTTAAACCTTTCTCATGAAGAAATCAATGCCATTACACTTGGGTTAAATTGGGTATCTCATAATACTGACCGTGATTTCAAAATTACCGCAAAGAGTGCACTTGCCAAAATACACGCCGTCATTCCTGATGAATTAAAAAACCTTATTGAGAGTCAATCCTATCTGATCGGTCCTTCAGAAAATAATGAGATATATTTTGAAGGTGTTCGCAATGCTATTAAAAAGCGCATGAGAATAAAACTAAAGTATTGTGATAAGAAGGATTGTTACTCTTCTCGAATCATATGGCCAATCGGATTGGTATACATGGAGTCATGCTGGCTTTTGGTTGCATGGTGTGAAATGAGAAATGATTTTCGTCATTTTAGAACGGACAGAATTCAAGATATTGTGCAACTGGATTCTACATATAGTGAAAGCAGAGAAGTTTTATTGAAAAAATGGAGGCTTAAAGAAGGGATCTGCGAGGAGAAAGAGTACTGACAAAAACTGTCACAGCTAATTTGTATACTAACCCAGCTGAAAGACTCAATTCTACTTCATAGGGGGGGTTATGAATTTCAAGAATAAAGTTGCTGTCATAACAGGAAGCACTACAGGTATAGGTGAGGTAGTCGCAGACCAATTACATAAGCATGGATCTAAGGTCGTTATTGTATCCCGTTCGTCAGAACAGGCTAAACAAAAAGCGAAACAATTATCTTCACAGGGACAACAAGCCGTGGGGATCGGATGTGATGTGTCACAGCCGGAACAAGTACGGCACATGATAGATGATGTTATCAAACATTTCGGCAGACTTGATTATGCAGTAAATAATGCAGGCTTAACAGGTGAACATGGTATAAATATAACTGAGCAGACAATTGAAAACTGGGATAAGGTTATTGCAACTTCATTGAGCGGTGTTTTTTACTGCCTAAAATATGAAATACCTCAGATGATGAAATCTGGTGGCTCTATAGTTAATTTATCTGCAGTAAATGGACTGGTTGGCATTCCTGGGTTAGCACCTTACACCGTGGCTAAACATGGCATAATCGGTTTAACCCAAACCGCAGCGCTGGAGTTTGCATGTGAAGGCATTCGAATCAATGCAGTAGCTCCGGGCTATGTCCAAACCCCACGAATGAGTGAGTTCCCAGAAAATATCGTACGTAGTTTCGCAAATAGCCACCCTATGAAAAGGATGGCAAAAATGCAAGAAGTAGCAGACTTCATACTGTTTTTACTGTCAGATAATTCAGCATTCTGTACCGGAGGAGTTTATCCAATCGATGGCGGTTATTTAGCTGAGTAAAATTTCCCTAAAGCCCTTTTAAACTTTAAGAATTGCCTCGCCAAAGTCGTAGGCTAGCTGGGGTGTATAGTTAACGCTTCCATTATCAGGCCTGTGATGAAAATATTTCAAGTATGGGTTAATATTGGGATTGATGATCGGCACTCCATTTGTTCATATATCATGCCATTAACAACGTCCTCTTCTGGCACTCATGGGACGTCCAGGGCCCGGGAGTACTCCCCTGGACGCATGGTCCAGATTGATCATTATGATTTTTTATGGTTTTGTGAAGATAAGAATAACGAGAGCCAAAAAGGCTAAAATTGAAGAGGAGCACTACCATGAGCAATCCAGAAATAAAAAATAAGGGCCATGAACCTCCGGATGGTCTTCCTCGTTATCGTCTCCTGACAGGTAAGGATGACGCTAAATTTTGTCATCGGGTTTCAGAAGCACTGGCGCTTGGTTATCAACTGTATGGCTCCCCCGCCGCAACGTTTAATGGGCAGGATGTGATTGTTGCGCAGGCTATCATATGGCCTGAGGTACAGCAGAATCAGGCTTCGTAGGAATGAGTGGGCTCGCAGCGTCCGGAATCCGCCCGGTGCTGTAAATCACCGCAAGGTCTGTCATAAGGTAATTGCATCACGCATCGCGACACCTTTTTTCTTTACGCAGGCCTTCTCTTTCACTGTTTGTCAGAACTGTGGACCGCAGTAATCTCCACCCCGTGCTTTAATCAATGAGAGTGATGTCGGGTGCAAATTAAACGTAAGCGTACAGCATGAACCGTCTGGTCATAATCTGAAGCATCCGACAA
>NZ_LOAR01000028.1:0-29012 GCF_001620885.1 Klebsiella sp. D5A
TTGTCGGATGCTTCAGATTATGACCAGACGGTTCATGCTGTACGCTTACTGGCATTACAATAATGAGCGAACTCATCAGGGAAAAATGTGCTGCGGGCGTACGCCGATGGCCACTTTACTTGATGGGAAACGGGTCTGGGCAGAAAAGAATCTGAACCAGATTTAATCTGACAGACACCTGTATAAATAACCGGTAACTGTCAGATCAGGTCTGAGCTAGTACAGTTAATGTCTGTCTGTCCTGCCGTTGGCCATCTGTCCGGAGACAACCCCTCCAGGGCATCAATCTCATCATCTGAAATCCGGAACAATTCTTCCTGGTGATCGCCTTTAAACATTAAACTCAACGCTTCGGCCCACATATCGCGAGCTTCATTGTTCTGGTCTGTCATTGCCATGTTCTCCTGTACTAAGAAGGCCACATTGTGCGCCTTTTCACGCTCTGGAGCCTAGTACAGGCATGTGATAATCCTTGCTTCCTACTTAGCCAGAAACCGGATCTGCGCGGCGGGAAACGCGCAAAGGATATGATAATTAAACAAAACACATAAAATCATACTGAATGTGATATTCAGCATTAAACACACAATAATATCTGATATGATATTTGAATTATTAGTAAGAAATCATACATGATATGATTTTTAACCTAACCGGATATGTTCAGACGGAGCGAGCAGGATGGATGAGAAAGAAGTGAATTTTTCACTCAGCTATGAGCAGCTGACCCGGATAGCGGAAGAGCGTATCCGTGAATGCAATCTGGACAGCCAGGGCGCGATTTACATCAGCGAGTCAGCCAAGGCCGGTGCCGTGCTGAGCTATTGGTATGAACTGGCCATAAATGGCTATGCCTCAGTGAATGCCATAAAGAGACAAGAGCTCATAGACGCCGATCACCTGCGCCTCAGACAACTCATCTGGCCGGAGGCGGACAAGCAATGACTCAGGCGCGCCGACCATCGCCGCTGCAGCGGCGGGTGCTGATTGTGCTGGCCGCCCTCGATGCGAAACGTCCGGGGCCGGTGGCGACGCGGGATATCGAGCGGGTGCTGGAGCAGGGCGGGGATGCCCCGGTGTACGGGCCGAACCTGCGCGCCTCCTGCCGGCGCATGGAAGCCGCGGGCTGGCTGCGCACCCTGCGCGCCCCGAACCTGCAGCTGGCCGTCGAGCTGACGGAGGCCGGTCGCGGCATTGCAGAACCGCTCTTCCAGGCAGAACGCGAGGCTGAAACGGCACGACAACGACTGACAGACGTCCGGCGTCTGCCGTTACGCCAGACGGCTGCCGGTGACGCGGTGGAGCTGCAGCTGGGTGACGGTCATTACTCCCTGCGGGAAGCGGCCTACGTGATCCGTCTGGACGGTACCACCTGCCTGCAGCTGACGGATGCCGGCGGCATACGCCGGATAAAAGAGGGCGATCCCCTGCAGGTGGCCAGCTGGTATCAGACCTGTTTTGATGCAGGCCTGCCGGTCACCGTCCAGGTGAATGAGAGCCGGGACTGATCGCCACCACACAAGGAATATGAGCATAAAATGAAAGTCACTGAACCCGGGCTGAATAAGCTGATCGATAACCTGAACACCCTGATTTGCGAGGACAGCCTGCTCACGCGCCAGGAGCGTGAAACGCTGGTACTGGCCGTCGCCGCTATCGGCGCCATGAAAGCGCGCGTCGGCTTGAAAAAAGGCGATGCGCCGACCGTTGCCAGACGGGAAAAAAGGGAGAAAAAAGACCGCCAGCCTGATCCGCGTTTTCCGCGAGCCGGTCATCCCTGGCAGGAAGACGAAAAAACCTTACTGAGTGATGCGCTCGATTCGGTACCGGACGAAGAGATTGGCAAGCATCTGTTCTGGCTTTCCGAGAAACTGGGCAGAACGCCTTTCAGTGTTGCTTTCCAGATCGCGGCAATCAGGGAGCTGCAGGACGGCTGGGAGGAGCAGTTCAGGGAGATTTCGGATAACATTCGCTTGTCCGGTCTGAGCATCAGTGATTATCTTACACAGAACGGCACGGGCCATAACGCCTGAAAGAAATTTGCGTTATTTGTAAAATTAAATACCAGGGAAGCCTCAGGATATAAAAAACTAATGACGAAACAGGAATGGATATTACGACTACGGCGCTGTACATCGAAGGAAACCCTGGAAAGGGTTATAGAAAAAAATAAATATTCTCTGTCAGATGATGAGCTTGAGCATTTCAATGCCGCGGTTGATCACCGGCTGGCGGAGATGACGATGGGAAAGTTGTATGACCGGGTACCGCCAGGTGTCTGGAAATTTGTGAAATAGAACAGGTGACCTTATGAGTTACGGCTGGCTCTTCGAAAGTCCGGATGATGACATTTCGGGTGATAATCATATCAATCTGGAACACCTCCCTCCTGAGCTAAAACAGGTTGCTATCCAGATAGTACAAAATCAGTTTGATCGTGATACTGCAGAGAAAAAACTTGCAGAATTAATCCAGAAACTCGAGTTTGATATAACTGCAGCAGAACTGTCAGCATATCTTTTTAAACCGGGAAATGCCTGACGGCTTACCCGGTAGCGATAAGAGGTATGATTAAACGTCAGATTGCCTTTAGTGTGTAGTTAAATCATAATCACAACAGCGTTATTCTGAAACTGATATTGCCGGAGGGGATCATCATGACGGGAAGAGGCATTAACACAGTACGTATCGGCGATGAAGTGAAGCACATCACCGAGCTCGATGCACTAACACTCATGCATGGTTTGTCTTTATGGCATTAATGCCAGAAAAGAATCCATCTATCCCGACTGAAGCCGTGCCGGCAGTGATAGTGAGCAGGCCATTGCAGAAGAATAGCCATAAATTGACATTAAGTGCATGATATTTAACATAAAACGCATTAAGTGCACTAATGCGGTAACAGCAAAATTGTGATGTTTGCCTATGGCAAAGTTAAGATATACGGCGTGTCCAGGAGACGAACCGGGCATGCGTTATCTGAATCCTGGTCCCTTAAGTGTCTCACACACTGCAGCTGGCAGATCGCCAGATTCATATTTATTCGAACAGTCGTTTTCATTCTTAACAAATTGAACTACAGCCATCAGCATCAGAGATACAATCAGGCCAGGAATTACCCCCTTAAAAGCATCTTTAATTTTTCTTTGCTTTTTATAACCCTGAATGCAAAAGAATACGATGGGAAATGAAAACAGCATCAAATCCATTATATTAAACAAACCGACGATCAATATCGGTAACGCCAGAATGGGACCAAAAATGAATGCAATAATAATTGTGACGATATACCCATTCATAAATGACTCCTTAATTAAATGATGTCGCATACATTATATGTTGTTTTTATTTAGAATGGCAAAATTTATCGGTCAATATCCCTTAATTAATGCATATAAAGCGGCAGGAGTAGTTACGATACATGGCTATTTTAAAGCTAATGTATGCGTACATTAGCTTTAAAACACGGCTCAGCCTCCGACATCTCAACAGCCAACAGGCTCGATGAGCTCTGGTCCCTGATTCTTCACATTACCAACAGCGCGCGTGACAGGATGCCATATGAAATGATCAGCGGACACAGCTCCATCAGCAGCAATTTCTTCAGCTTCCTTACCCGAAACGTCCTGTTTCATCCACTCCCGGGCGGCGTCCGGTACCAGGACAAGCGGGCGCCGGTCATGGATATCAACGAGACCTTTATCAGCCGCGGCTGTGACAATCAGAAACCCTTCCGCCTCATCACCACGCTCAAACGGAGTGCTTCCGATCGCGGCCATGAGGATTGGCTGGCCGTCTTTACGGTGGATGAAATAGGGCTGCTTCTTGTCTCCTTCACGCTTCCATTCAAACCAGCCATCAGCAAAGCAGATCGCCCGACCGTGCTGCCAAAGAGGTTTAAACATCCTGCTGCTGGCTGCTGTCTCAACCCGGGCATTAATCAATGGCGGTTTATCCCACCACCCTGGCGCGTAACCCCAGTGAACCGGATCGAGCTGCAGCTGTTCGTCGCGTTCGCTCAGAAGTAACACCCTGGTACCCGGGGCGACGTTATAGCGACCGATGGGTTCCGGGTCGTAGGCAATATTTCGATCGGCTTCATTGGCGAGGAGAGAAAGATACTCTTCCCGCGTCATTGACTGCGAAAAACGTCCGCACATGGTTACCTCCATTGGCCAGACTTAAAGTATAGATAATGCCGCGTCAGCGGCATAGAGGCGCCAGCTGAAGTTGGGGTCCGCTGCGTGCCAGAAGCGGACGTTATGAAAGAGTAATGCGTAATTGGTAGCTAATCGATCCTCATTATAGGCATATTCCATAAGCGGCCAAGACGTAAATCCCATTCTGCATGACTGAACTTCAGTTGACCACTTTCAGGAGTCAGCGTAATTTCACTGAAGTAGACCCTTTCGTTTTCAACCATAAGATCAACCCTGCAGTAATCAAGATCAGTAGCCAGTTTCGCTGCAATATCAAGAATGTCGTCTAGAGAGGAAGGACGATCAATGTTGTAAGGGGTGTTACCATATCCAAGCGTAAACGGCTGTAGCATCCAATTAGTGTCATAAATATTAACATATTCTCTGCCGTTCACGCAGGTAAAATCTGCTTCGATGTACATGGCTTTTTTGTGAAAACAATGTACCCGGAACATTTCTGGTGTTACATCCTGGTCTTTGCCATCAAAAACATTAAGTTTTCGCTCAACTAATATTTTAGGTTGTATATTTTTATATTGCCACTCGCGGTTTGTATAATAAGGGTT
The DNA here is from genome assembly GCF_001620885.1 of Klebsiella sp. D5A. Classification (NCBI taxonomy): domain Bacteria; kingdom Pseudomonadati; phylum Pseudomonadota; class Gammaproteobacteria; order Enterobacterales; family Enterobacteriaceae; genus Klebsiella; species Klebsiella sp. D5A. Next base: position 4,766 of record NZ_LOAR01000028.1, read on the forward strand.
CATACGCAACCGTCGATTGAAGTGACTCACTACCCTCCTTTTATTGAGTTCACTCTTATCATGACAGATGATGGAACTTCCACTATCATGATTGCACTTAATGACAAAAGAAACTGGAAGAGCTTCAAAGTCGCGGATTTTTATTCTCTCAAAAACGGCAAGCAACGGAACCAGATGTTCATTACCTACCATCATTTCAACATAGTCTCGAACAGCAATTTTATCAGCAATAACACTCAAGAAAAGATCGCGATTAAAAACCATGCGATAGTTTATCTTCTCGTTCAGTGTTAAAGGTAGAGATAAATCCAGCTCCCGATTAAATAATTTCCTGAACTTCGTGCGTCGATAACTCTCATCGGAAACGAAAAGAGTCCGTAAGGCTCTGAACCTGTACTCAATTAACTTATATCTTTGTTTTAACATTATCATGCCCTATTGTGTTAAAGCAGTGAACATACAGGTTCAGTATCAATGAACAATCAAGTTTATATGAAGGTTATGTCGGTATGACCTTCATTTTATGTGGCATGACTCATCGTTAAGTTACAAACAAAAAAACCGCCATTAAATGGCAGGTTTTATTTTTGGCTTTCTGGTTTGACGATCAGAATGTATAGAACGCACCAATAGTGAAAGCCAGGTAGTCATCTTTTTCAACAATGGGACTATGACTTACGCGGTTTGCCAGTGTTGTATAGCGCAGGTCTGCATAACCAGACCAGTTGTCATCAAATGTGTGTTGCCAGTTGATACCGTAATCGACACTGGTTAACCCCGAGTCGGAGTTAAACTGTTTAAATCCTGTATTTGTACTTTGCTTTTCGCTCACTCCAAACCAGGTATTATTGTACCGTGCATCGCCATAATTACGAATGGTACTGACGGTAAGTGTGTCGCTGTCATTATTAAACAAAACAACATTGAGGCCGATGTTATACAGAACCCCCTGGCTTTCAGTCAGGGGGGCAATAATATTACCTTCAAATCCAATCCAGGATACCATCCACCAACCCAGCGTTGTCGTCGAGTTCAGCGCTGTTTTTATTTTACCCATTCCTTTGAGATGTCTGGAACCATCCTGTAGCCAGGAACCGTCATCATCCCTTCTCCCCCATGTATATCCCAGAGCCTGTCCCAAGTAAAAACCATTATCAAAGGAATATGTAAGCCCCGCCCCTTTTTCTGAATTCAAAAACAAGGTTCCGTCAGTCCATTCAAAGTAAGGCGCGACTGTTGAGTCAAATTTATCGGCCCCCATATATTGAGGAGCATATTGAGCTCCTATGCCAACGGTTACCTCAGATTTATGTACATCAGACGAGGCGTAGGTTGCAAACGGCAGTAAAAATATTGCCGACAGGATCGTATTTAATTCCTTCATAAAACTCCCGGAATGAATTATGCTGTCTTAACAGGTTCGGAAGTATACCGACAAATAATCAAGAACGCTGCAAGGGTTTATCAAGGTTTAATCAAGGTGCTTATGTGAAACGTGTCTTAATCATTGAAGACGATCTGGATGCTGCGAATGTACTTGAGGCATATCTTAAAAGAGATCAGTTCAATACCTCGTTAGCCAGTGACGGGCAACACGGTCTGGATCTGGTCTTCAGCTGGAAGCCCAATATCATTCTTCTTGATGTTATGTTGCCATCCATGAGTGGTACTGATGTCCTGCTAGCGGTACGACGGCGTAGTGATATCCCGGTGATAATGATCACCGCCATCAGCGACGGGGCAGATAAAATCAGTGCGCTTCGTTACGGTGCAGATGACTATGTGGTTAAACCTTACAATCCCGCAGAAGTCGTTGCACGCGTTCATGCTGTCCTGCGTCGTTATGCCGGGCAACGTAGCGGGAATATCCTCCAGTTCAGAAATATAAAAGCCGATATGGACTCCATGATAGTCGTCGTGGAAAAAGAAGGCATACCCCCTCAGGCACTAGAGCTGACCCCAACAGAACTGTCACTTCTGATGACATTCTTGAAGTCGCCATCTAAAGCCTTTACGCGTCAGGCGCTACTGGAAGCCTGCCTTCCGGAAAGCGATGCTCTTGAGAGGGTGGTTGATACGCATATCTATAATTTGCGTAAAAAGCTGGAAGCTGCGGGTCAACCTGATCTTCTGATTAATGTCAGGGGCATTGGTTACAGGTTTGCTAACTCATGAACAGAAAATTGCGATTTCAGAAAAGTGAAAACAGCTCTCTGTGGAACTGGATATGCCGTAAGGTTATTTCGCTGGCAGTAGGCAGCATAATCCTGATTTCTTTCTGCATGTGGCTGCGCTTTTACATTGATAACAAGTGGCACGAGTACAGGATACCTGTTGAGGTCAGGGCCGAGCTCGCTGAGTTAATTAAAAACCCCTGGCTAAATATTAACCGCTATCACGCGATCATTGATCGATGGTATGGCGTGGACTACTGGAAGCCAGAAATAAGGATTACTGACTGGCTAATTCTGGCTGTACTCGTCCTAATCGTAATGCCCATCATTTTCACACTGACGCTGAGAGCAGCACGCCCTCTATCAAAGCAGATAAGTGCCCTTGCTAATGCAGCTAAATCTGTTGCTCAGGGTAGCTTCGGCGTAAAAGTAAAAATCCCGGATAATCTTCCTCTGGAATTACGTAGTCTCAGCGAAAATTTTAATGGGATGTCGATGCAGCTTGAGCGTTATGAAAAGGATCTAAAAAAATCACATGTTGCCATGGCCCATGAACTTCGTTCTCCGTTGACCGCAGCCACAGGAAGACTCCAGGGCATGATTGATGGTGTATTTGAGCCCAGCGAAACCCAGCTGAAAATGGTCATGCAGCAACTTAACGAACTGAATCGGCTGGTTGAAGACCTGCATTTGCTGAAGCTTGCTGATGCCGGTCAGTTAAATCTGAGCATGATATCCGCCGGTCTTAATGAGATTGTCAGGGAAAAAATTGCATGGATTACACCTTCTGCAGAGAAAGCGGGCGTATCCATCAGACACAACCAGAATATGATGCTGAGCGGAGTAGCAGACCCCTATCGTTTAGGACAGGTTTTCCTGATACTGATGGATAATGCATTACGCTATGCAGCTGATGGTGGCGTGCTTGATATCAGTTACGACGCCACTCCAGATACCGTTTCGGTTATTTTCAGGGACAAAGGGCCTGCCGTTCCGAATGAATTGCTTGAAGATATCTTCACACCATTTGTTCGTGAAGAGGTTTCACGCTCCAGGCATTCCGGGGGCTCTGGCTTGGGACTTTCTATTGCCCGGGCGATATGTGAAGCACATGGAGGGCAACTGGAGGTAGAGAAAAATAAAAAGGGTGGACTTGCCTTCAGGGTATCGTTGCGAAAATCTTAAATTTTTGACTATTGATGATCCCTTGACGCCAGACCAATAGAATCTTGATAATCCACTGATTAAATGCATGGTAAACGGGGGTATACCATGCAGTCATTTCTTGAGTGCGTCAGTTCTGTAGTTCATAAAATTGATGGACAAAACGCCTGCATAATAGCAGGCGCAATTTTCGGCTTTTTTATTGAGTTAATTATTATTGTTTTATGGGAGGCAAACTCGAACCGAGTCAAAAGAAAGTGAACTGGTAGATGAGTTATTAATACTTAAAAGCAGATAACTTTCCCTGTCTTCGCTGTATCGGCCCACCGTAATTTATATTCCCAGTCTTTCTCATAAAGCCCTATTGAAAATACCATTTCTTTATCCTGCGTAGTGCACAAGTCGCGCGCATCTGAAATATTGGCCCACATCAGCATGCTGCCCGGGCTGAATGCTGAATATTTAGGGTCAACACCGCCATTTGGCACGTCAAAATACACCATGTTGTCACTGTTCGCACTGAGTACCAGATCAATAGCGCAAGGCGTATCGGCATAAAACAATACGTTACCGAAAATCAGATGCGGTACAGCGGATATCAGCTCTTCAATCTTCTCTTCCTCATAGCAGCGGACAGAATCACCAAACCGCAACTTGAACAGACGGACATACAGACTGGCTATATCTTTGGGTGACATGTCTGACAGGCGGTAACATTCCCCCCCCATGCCCATAAACTTCCTTAATTCACCGTTTCGCTTCTTGATGGTTTTACCTGAAAATGAAGTTTTAACCCGGCATATACTGCGCTTCGTTCTGTAGAAAAATGCAGAATTAAGGATGGTATCACGGTGGCGTGATGACAAACGGTTTGTCTTATCAGGGAGCCAGATTTTTTGATCTGCAGATACCGGTAGCATGACTTCATCGAAGGATACTGGAAACTCCCGCCATACATTCAAACCCACTTCTTTATTATCAACAATGAAATAGGCAGCGACAACATCACCATTTTTACAATATTGCCAGAATGAAAATCCTCGCTGACCTTTCCTCATAAAGAACTCAACAATATCAGGATGCATATTAACGCTGCCACCAAATCTCTGGTATGTTTCAGCGTAAACGTCATAACTACAGGGCTTCCATCCTGATATTAAATGTTTCAGACTCATGGTAATAACCTGATATAAATATTAATTGTTAAATCGAATCATCCCCACCCAGGATGGTAAATACTTTCACCCCCTGAATAAGGTATTTGAGACGGGCATTAGCTTTTTGCTTACGAACAGCAAGCAGCTCATTGTTTTTTTCCAGTAGAGTTGCGTTGCTTATCTGTCCGGCGTTCCGCGTTGCTTCAGCCATTCGGTATTGTTCTTTGACAGTATCAAAGATACCGGATGTCTGGATGGTTTGCTTTTTCAGGAATGCCTGTCCGGCAAGAGCATCAGATGCATCCCTGAACGCCTGTTGTATTGCTTTCTGATAATTGACGATCTCAATTTTCTTATTCAGCTCGGCCAGACTGAGGTTGGCCTGGTTCTTACCCCCATCGAAAATGGGAAGATTGAGTGTAGGAATAAAGCTCCAGTTAGCAGCGCCACCCGCAAGCAATTTACCCATATCAGCCGTGGATGATCCGCCTTCAGCGGTGATAGAAATAGACGGGAAAAATGCCGCTCTTGCCGCGCCTATACTGGCATTGGCAGCTTTCAACTGGTACTCAGCAGCAATAATATCGGGACGTTTGAGCAGAACCTCTGATGGCGTTCCTGCTTTAATTAACGGAAAAGCCCAGTCATGCTCAGGTGACACATTCAGCAGAGAGTCAGGTAGCGGGGTGCCGACAAGCAACTGAAGCGAGTTTAAATCCTGTTGTACCTGCAACTCTGTCTGGTTCAATTCTGACTGTGCGTCGTTTACCGCACTATCAGCGTCCATAAGCGCATTTTTAGTCATGTCTCCGGCATTATAGGCTTGCTGTTGCATGTGCCGGAGCTGCTGGAGATTGTCCAGTTTCTGACGGGCAATACTAATGTTTTCCTGGTCGGTGAAATAGATCAGATAGGCACTGACCACCTGCTCAATGAGGCTGATCTTCAGGGCTCTTGATGAAGCTCCCGCAGCAAGATATTCATTGAGGGATGCTTCCCTGAGGCTTCGCAAACGCCCCCAGAAGTCCACTTCCCAGGAAGCTGAGACCAGTTTAACGTTGTATTGATGATACGTTACCGAACCGGTATCAACGGTATCAAAGCTCCCTGCAGGCTCATGAGCTGCGGTTTTTTCTGCGGTCAGGCTGACTGCTGGCAACCAGGATAGTCTTTCTACCCCATACTGAACACCTGATTTTTTCAGGTTCAGTGCAGAAAGTTCGAGGTCCTTGTTATTGTCGATGGTCAGTTTTATCAGTTGCTGCAGCTTGCTGTCTGTGAAAAAAGGCCCGTTTGCTGCCGTTGTATACATACCTTCAACAGAAGTGTCTTTATGTGACCAGGCTAATGGCACGGGGGCTTCCGGTCTCTGATATGCCGGTGCCATTGTGCAGCCTGAAAGTAGTAAAGAGGCCATCACCGTAATGGCTGACACACGAAGTTCTATTGATACCGGAAACACCATTTTTACTCCTGTTGCCTGTTAGGTTTTCTGCAGACCTCCTGGTGTGCCCGCCAGGATAATTATCCAGAACTCTGTCAATGAACAATCAAGGGCAATACAAGGGGGATGCAATACACCCCTGCTTTTTCGCCAAATAAGCGAGGATTGACCATTTCTTGTTAATCCCTGAAATGTTCCTTGTTCTTTATGCGGTTAGATGCGGATATTGAATTTACTGAGATCCCGCGTAATGGCATACCCAAAGCACTCCTCAAAACGAAACGCAGCCTGCCACGACGAATGTTGACGCAAAACATCATCACAGTGAGCAGGTATAGTTCGTGTTCGATATTGGCTTTAGTGAACTGCTATTGATATTCATTATTGGCCTGGTTGTTCTGGGGCCAAAGCGGTTGACGCCGCCAGATGTCTTCTCGCAGACATTGCTGGCTATATGCCACCCCGGCCAGTGGTGTTTCAGAGGGGTGGTTAAATCTGTCTCGGTACTCTGCAGGGGTCATGCCGTGGATTTGCTTTAAATGCCTGTCGAATACCTGGAGTTATTTTACACACTCAAGACATTCGATTGCATTGCCCGAGGTGATAGGCTATCGCCTCTCTTTTGCTTTTCATTCCTTGGCCTTTTTACCCCCCGTTCGTATGTAAGCTTAGAAATATCTTCCCCTCCCCATCATTCTGCTGTTTGTCAGGCGTTGAAACAGTTTGAGATTGTCAGTCATTCTAAAACCCTAGCCTTTCGATGGTGGCAAGCAGTGCAGCAAGTTTGAGCTTCTGCTCCGCATTGATGTCAGAAAGGCGCCAGCCGATGTTCAATGGTGAACGGAAAGTGAGTGGCGCCGAAGCCCGGCGTAGCCGGCAACGGTTTGATAGGTTCTGCCAATCCCCCCCCGCCCTGATAAGCTATACCCACAAATAACGCTTTAGTAGCTGCTGTACGCGGTCGGAGTGGTCCCGGCAAGGCGACAGCCGCAGTCGGGGCGTATCTCCGCGTTAGCGGGCCGTAGGGCCGCTTACGAGCGTGTACCAGACAACTGACCGCAGCTCCACCCACAGCGATGAAGAAGAGTAGTTACAACACCCATCATTAAAAGCGACACTACTCCCGGCCTTCGGCCGGGGGCGGCGGCGCTTTTCAGTGGTGGGGAGGGGCACCTGGCTGGCAAACCGGCGCCGGTTTTATGATGAACATCATTATGAATGCTGTAACTAATGTAGTTCTCCGGTCGGGGCCCGTCGCGAAGCGATGGGAGCAACTTCTATCTGAGCGACGCGGACGCGTGCGGCCGCTGTAAGCGAAGGCCTCATTGAGTTATTCACAGAGCCGGCAGAGACAAAAGATCTCCCTGCTGCTTGCAATGCAGGGGATTAAAAAGTGGGGTAAGACTATTTTGCAGGTTTGCTGTTACCCTTTTGCTAAATTCCCTGTTTATTCATTTGCGGGTTTTTGTGGATAAGTGAAAACCTGGTGCGAACGTCACAGAGTATACGTGCTAAAACCAGCGATGGTCCGACGGCCGGAACGTCAGATGGATAAAAACCAGGCAATTTCATGAATCCGGACAAACGCCAAAAGCCCCGGGCAGGGGCATAGAAAAAATAGCTAAATGATATCCGTCAGGACGGCGGAGCCAGGGCCAGCTCCAGCTGATACAGGTTCTGAATGGCCAGCTGCTGCAGCCGCTCCGTTGTACACCAGTAAGCCTCGTCTGCCGGCATTGTCTTCAGGATATGAAGCGACATTTCGTGAATCTGGCGCTCACGAGAATATCTGGCCAGGCGGTTAGCTCGTTTACGTTCGGCGCCACGCTGCCGACGGAACCTCAGTGCATCGAGAGTTTTTTGACGGTACCAGCGCTCACGTGCTGCACGCGGGGAGATCTCCTCATCTTCACGCAGAATCCCCTCCTCGATAAGACGACGACGCTCTTCGCTTTGCCGGAGCTTTTTTTGTTGTTCCGCATCAAGTTTTTCCAGATCCACTCCCAGCATCTGAAACCCTAACGCGGTGATATAGACGTATTTAGGAAGCCAGGTACGCGATTCCCTGTCCCAGCTATTTTCTTCAGATACAGCCAGGACACCAAAACGAACCTGTTCGTCAATCAACCGGGACAGACGTGAGACTGTTACCTCTGTTTCCGGAATAACTTTTCCATGACTGTCTTTCTGGCTGAGTTCTTTTGCCAGACGAGAAATACACATACCGACCGTCAGCTTGCCGGCATCACAGAAACTGATCAGCACTGGCCAGATAGCATCCAGCAGACGTTGCTTTTCTGGCCGGAAGCCATACCGGCGGCCAGCCCGACGGCGTTCCCTGACGTACAGCGGATGAAGCGATACGTGCATACGCAGTCGCACCTCACCAGTGGTGCGATCTTTTTGAACAAGACGGTTATAGGCGTGCCCCAGCTGGCCACCCAGTTTTTTGTAATGCTCCGGTCGAAACCAGGTCGGGTTTTCACATTTGGGTTTTGTGGAGTGCTCGCCGCGCCGGCGACGGGTAGATTTCTTCTCCGGGGAAACCAGAAAAGATGCCACATGGCCGTCCTCTACCCCCTGCCAGAAACGGATCTGTTCTTCCGTATCCAGCTGACTCCAGTGTTGCGGATTGTGCGCATTACTCATCTGCACTCTCCCTGCCGCTGTTTTTGGCGGCCAGACACTTCAGTCTGGCTTCGCTCAGAGAGAGTGGAAATACGCCAAGAAATTCGAACAGCTTAGGGGTGAAAAAAATCTCAGCAGTTAAATAGCGATCCGATGAGCAGGCAACAAATTCAAAATCTTTTTCCAGCGATTCCAGTGCCCTGATTGCTCGTGTAATGGACACTTCGCCAGAAAGAGATTTAGTTGCAAGTCCGCACTCCAGGGCAATCTCTCTGAGTGAGCGCAGAACTTTATTTGACAGGGGATCGTAATAAAAACACATCGCCATGAGCAACGCATTCATCGCTCTGCGGCGCAAAAATGGGGGTTTACGTTTTCGTATTCCGTCCCTACGCGACATCGCAGATGCGATATCGAAACTGAAACTTTCAGTGAAACCATTGGCTTTTACCATAAGTTTCAGCGAGAAAGGCCAGGGAGTGTAGTCCTGGGGAACCGTGAAAACAGGTTCAGGATTGTTTACCTGAACATACTTGCGTGAGCTTTGTTGGTTATGATCAGTCACCGCTTCCTGCGCTTATGTTGCGCGGAAGGAGTGAGCACAGAAGGTCTTGAACTTTTCTGAGCATAAATCTATACTCCCTGCATAGAGCAACAACCTCTATGCAGTTTTAAGTGAGCCCCGGTAATCTTCTCCAGTCGCCAAACTTAGTGAGGATTATCGGGGTTTTTCCTTTTCTGGCCCGGATTAACTCTACGGTACCAGCTCCCTGCCACCTTATGGCGTGGCCAGCCGCAAACATCTAAACGTTTGGTAATCTAGCATTCAAAGCACAACGGATCAAGAATGTGACGTCGTTACGTTACTATCCTGTTTCACTGAAGCCCGTTGAATAAGCAGCTCAATCATCTCAGCCTGCGTCATTCCAGCATTTTCACACATTACCTGCAGCTTATCTTTCAGGGCATCTTTGACAAACACCCTGACTTCTTTGTGTGTCTCTTTCTTACGTGCAACCGCTTTTTGCTGGCGCTCTGCTGCAGAAAGAGGATTTCCTTTTCTGTAGGAACGTTTGGATGAGGAAGTAATTGCGTTTACTACCTGTGACATCTCTGCCTCCTCAAGCATTTAATTAAATACTTGGACAAAGATACTACAGGTAGACTGAAGCGGCGAGAGTTACGTTATTTTTTGTTATATAACCTGCCGCTGTTGGCGCAGCGGAACAGGTCATCCAGGGTCGTACCACCGAGATCGATAACCAGTGATTTTTCGTACTGACCCACATTGTCAGCAACCAGGCGTGTAAAGACAGCTGGGAGTGATTCAGGCATCACTTCAACGCTTTTAATGGTAAAAGTTACCCCTTTGTTCAGGGTGACTTCCCGCATCAGGTTGCTAATTTTTCTCTCAATGTTAAGCGTGTTTTTCTGGCAGTCGGCCGTGTAAAACTCGCTGATAGGTAACGTAACGGTGAGATCTATCTCCTGGGGTTCAATTCCACTGTTCAGTAATGCGTGGTGAACTGCCAGCACGTTTGTATCAGAGTACTGGTACTCAATGTGAGTCGTGCTGATCGCAGCTTCGCTGACCGGGTCGTAAGTATATTTGCGGCCATCGAGCAGATAGTTATAGGTACGACTGCTGCCTAAGCCCTCGACTTTCCAGTTATGGCGAAAAGAGTTCACTGATACCGCACTTTTCAGCGTCTTCCCTTCAAACCAGGCAAGTTTCACGTTTGTAGAACCATCATCGCAAAAAATTTTCATGCCTATCTCCATTGATACTCAGTTTGAGTATTCATCTTCACCCCATAACTACTCACATTGAGTAAATACGTTCATAAACCGCAGGTAAGTACTCAAACTGCGTACTTCGCCGGGTCGTTTAATTACTCAATTTGAGTATTATATCATTTATCTTGCAGCAATCTAGCATTTAGCTAGCATAAATCTTGCTGCAAGATTGCAACGATAAAAAGAATGCAGCAAGATTGCTGCATTCCGGATTAGTATCCCTGTTTTTCCTTATATGCCTCAACTGCTTTTTCCAGAACTTCCACCAGTTTCAACCCCTCACGCTCTGCGATATCCCTGATCTCCTGGTCGAAAGCAGGTGTGACACGTGTTGCAAATGCCAGCGTCCTGTTTGTTTTTCTGGCAGAACGGCCATCGCGGCGGGTATATGCCTCGGTCACTGTTTGTGTACCCACAGGATCATGGTGCACTGGCGATAAGTCCGCCTGCTGTATCTGTACATCAGTGGCAGCGACTGCAGGAGCTATCTCAGGCGCGTTCAGGCTGGTAGCCACTTCGTCAGGGCCTGGGGGTACACCCAGCCCACCACGGGCTCTTTTAGTTTTAAGTTTTGATGCATCAGCCATTACTCTTCTCCAATCTTATCGATGAGCGCCTGGATAAGTTCATCAGCTCTCTCGTTTAAACCTTTATAGCGTGTTTCTGTCACTGCAAGTCCTGAGTTCATCGCTTTTCTGTAAGCAGGCTTCTCAAAAAGACATCCAGCTAAAGTTTCATAACCCGCCTCACTGATATATGCACGAGCATCCAGCTCTTCCGCTTCGGTACCTACACGGCTTAAAGCAAAGACCAGTTTTGAACGTGGCACGCCTTCTTTTACAAGCGCGTTGAAAACTTTAATGGCCGGGACAAGATCGTCAAGGGAAGCCCCCGTTGGCTGGACGATAAGGTCGGCCACCTTAGCAATTTCCGAAGTCCCTTTGCTTGCACGAGCTGGTCCATCAAGAATGAGAAGATCAAACTCGCCGGCAGATTCTATGGCCTGCTTTGCTGTTGAAAATACTTCGACTGAAGCAACCGGTGGTAAACCAGCTGACAGACGTCGGCGGTGCCACTCAGCACTCGTTGCCTGTTCCAGGTCGAGGTCAGCTAATTTTGTTTTGATGCCACAGGCGGATGCTTCACGCGCTAACGCTCTCGCTTTAGTGCTTTTGCCCACACCACCTTTCTGGGAAATAAAACCAACTATCCAGGCCATCTAGCCCCCTTTACTTGCTGCTATCTTGCAGCAAACATTAGTATAAACCTGATTGAGGTTAGGAAAGTAACTCTTCCTGAACAAGATAACAGCTTGCAGCAAGATTGCAATAATCAAAAATCTAGCAGCAAGATTAAATCTTGCAATAAAGGAGAGCGCAGGAATTGACAGACGAACAGTAGTGTCACGTTACGATAACGAAAGCAGCAAGCTTTATGCAATCTTGCAGCAATAATCAAAGAGAGCTCACTGAGGATTGTATCGATAAATCGGCAATATAGCGGCAAGATTGCAGCAATCACGCAGACATCACAACATGAGCCGAGCGCCAGAAAATCACTGTCTGGAAACTACGTCATTATAAGCCCCGACGGCTGCATGAAGCATGCTAGCAGCAATCTATTTTATTGCTGCCAGCATGCTGAAAGATTGCTATTAGAATCAGGCAGCGCTCGCCGCAGCCATGTAACCGAGCGTAGCGAGCGAACTGGCGAGGAAGCGAAGAGGAACCGTTCCGGCAGATAGTTCTTACGCTCAGCACAAGAAGAGTTTTCCATCCTCTGTGGGGAACAGGTCAACTTCGCGGACGGTCAGGACTGTGGGAAACAGGTCAACTTCGTGGACGGTCAGGACTATGGGAAACAGGTCAACTTCGAGGATGGCCGGGACTGTGGGAAACAGATCAACTTCGCGGATGGCCGGGACTGTGGGAAACAGGTCAACTTCACGGACGCCCGGGACTGTGGGAAACAGGTCAACTTTACGGACGGCACGGACTGTGGGAAGCAGGTCAACTTCGCGGACGGCCCGGACTGTGGGAAACAGGTCAACTTCGCGGACGGCCCGTACTGTGGGAAACAGGTCAACTTCGCGGATGGCCGGGACTGTGGGAAACAGGTCAACTTCGTGGACGGCCAGGGCTGCGTGAAACACCACATGTATAGGCACACACAGATAGCGTGTTCAGGGCAACAAATGTGACAATCTGCCCTCATTAATTATGTCGAACTTGCCCTCATGTCATATGACTAACGGGAAGAGGGGAAAATCTAGTGTGACAAACTGCACTCATTTAACTGTGACAAACTACCCTCAGGATAGGGTGACAAATTGCCCTCAATTCTGGCTCCACTACCGGTTACAGCCAAAAAAACTATGAGTAAGCGCAGGATGCCAGGGAGGGAACATCAAAACTGTGACAAATCACCCTCAACCTTCCAGATCAAATGTGACGAACCACCCTCAAATCTGTGACAGATAACCCTCAGGCTATTCTGTTGTCATCGAGGTGATATCACGGAAGGAAAATACTATATGAGTCGTCTGGCGGCCTTTCTTTTTCTCGATGTAAGAGAGGCGCATAGGTGTCCGGCTATTGATCTCATCAACACTTGCCTGCAGGAAACGACGGCGAAAATCCGGCATACGCTGATAACTTTGGGGTAGTTGGTAGCGCTCCATGATCCAGTCGATTTTCAGGGACACGACACCAGAGCCATCAGGTTTACGGTACTGACACAGGGATTCGTATAAACGCATGGCATACGGATTGGTAATCTCTTTTGTTTCACTGAGCCGGAACTGCGTAAACCGGTTCTGTAACCCGATGAAGAAGGGAATCAGATATGGGTTGATATGTACGCTGTAAAGCCCTCTGGATGGGCTGTGCGCACGTTTGATAAACCAGGGAAAGGATTCATACCCTTTTTCATCGCCGGCATCCTCTTCAGGGCGATAGAAAACTACTTCCTTACCCGCAAAACCTTTTAAAGCCTGTCGTATATCCTTACTGGCTTCAGCGGAGGTCAGCCCGAAAGTTTCAGCGTATTTAGCAACGTGAATTTCGCAGATGCCGTCATGTTCCTGCAGGGAGCCGTCGGATTTTCTGATCTGGTCAACGAACAGATACAGCATACGCTTTTGATCCCTGGAGAGACTATATGCCGCCTCAGTCAGCTCATTTGACTGGACAATCCGCGGGCTATTTTTACGTTTTTTATGGTTTATAACCGCTATTTCCGCCATGACAGGTCCATGTGAAGTGTGACAGGTTTTCAGATTGTCACACTTTATAAAACAGAGTCAACAGGGAGGGATAACTTTGTGAAAAGCAACGCTTCCTGAGGGCAATTTGTCACAGAGTTAAGGGCAACTTGTCACAGAAAGGACGGCTATTTGAGGGTGATTTGTCACACTGAAAGGGCGGATTGTCACAGATCCCTCTCTGGAACCCGCATGGATAAAGGCCTGTGGGCATTCTAAAAATAAAGATCTAACAACTATTAAAAAAGATCTTATAAAAATATCCCCGTGGATAAGTGGATAACCCCTAGGGGAGGTGATTTTTCAGCCATTGAGCGTATGCAGAATTTATGAGTTCTGTTCCCTGGTGCTTCCTCGCTCACTCGGGGCTTCGCCCTGTCGCTCGGCTGCGGCGAGCACTGCTGGCTCGATCATATCCGTGGCCGGAAGATACTAATCCCCCGAGACGCTCTCAGGTACCCACAACTGCGAGACAACCCCCACGAAGATTTCTATCGTCCCTGCATGCATATTCGAATCGTTTTTATTAACCCTGTCTCCCGTCGTGACAGAACACTACTTCCGGTAAAAGGGGGGACTAAGGCCCCTTAGTTACACACCTGAAATTAATAATGCGGAGTTTTACGATAATGTCATTGCTGGAAATTTTCCTGACCGCTTCTCCCGCTTCTCAGGGGGCAACAATCCTGTTCCTTGCCATGCTGATCTACTGGCAAAAGCGATAAATCCTTGCGGGCTGGCCTTTGGCCAGCTTCGCTGCATAAGGGGAAAAATCCGGCATATCCAGACATTTAGCTAGCAATTTGAGCTCAGATATCTATGCTTGGGATCCGGACAACATGAGGAAACAAGATGAAACTTGAAGCTATACAGATAGATAATACTGTAAGAAGAGGTCTTAAATCTTTCACTGATGGGGTGATTATTCGTGATACAAAGGTATTTATAACGCTCAATCTCCCGGATGCTTGGAAACCCACTATTGAGGGGGAATGGCGGCATATGTCGGACGCCGACACATTATCTGCTCGTATTAAAATGCTTCAGCATGCGATTTATGAGCGGTATGAGGGATACAGTGCAGATATTCCCGCCAGCTGGGCAAGATAACTTCTGACAAACCTCACGGGCGAGCAGGACGTTCGCCAGCATCATTCCCCTCAGCAATTAAATATTCCCTTTCAGCATGGCTACCGCATCCGCTTCGGGCATCTGAAACTGCACCCGGTGCCGCGCCGCGACATCGAGCGCAAACACCTTCGTATAGACCTCCGTGGAGCTGATTGATTTGTGGCCCATCAGGCTCTGCAAAACCTTCAGTGGAATGCCGGCGTACAGCATGTGCATCGCGTAGGAGTGACGGAACGTATGGGGGGTTACAGGTACTGAGAACGTTACCCCGTCGGCCGCTGCGGCCTCCACCGCTTCGCTAAGCCAGGTGCGCACGGTACGGTCTGTGATCTCCCAGATACGCGCCTTCTCCATTCTGCCGCTGCGCTTGTTTCGTCTTTCGAGGGGAATTTTCAGGGTGGCCACCATCATCTGCAGCTGGCTGACATACTGGTGATCGGAAAGTGGAACCAGCCGGTGAGCCTGACTGCCGGCCGGGGCTCGCCCTGCCGTTCTGGCCGCTTTTTCGGCCCGTTGTTTAAGGGTGGCCAGCTGCACAAACGGCCAAGGTGGTGCCAGGGAAAAATCCCCCCGGGTCAGGGCCAGCGCTTCATTAATACGCGCGCCGGTATTCCAGAGCGTCGCCAGCAGCATCTTACGGTGCAGATCCGGGACATAATGGAGCAGGGCGCTCACCTCCGGGGCCAGCAGATATTTTGGCAGATCGTCCTGTACCAGTGCCATCTGGCGCAGCGCGAGCGCAGCCGGATAGTCAATCACCACAGGCACCGAATATTGCGGGCCAGAAAGGGCCGGAAGTTGATGCCTGTCCATCAGTTATCTCTCGCTGCAGTCAGTTGCTGAAGTGAAGCATATAACTTCCTGCTCCTCCGGTGACTATGCATCAGTTTCTGAATACAACGTCCCCGTACACGCCAGAGAACGCGCCACGCTGACCACGGCTGCTCCGAGAGTCGATCTTCTGGCATTTCACAGAGATGTCGCAGACAACGGGACAAGCGAATGGCCTTCAGCCCCAGGCGGGAGGCCTGCTGGTTGAGCTCAGAAATCCCGGCAGTACCATCAAAAGGCGTATTTTCATAGAAGGTGGCATCAATGGAGCTGGCCGCTTCCTGTCTTAGAACCGGTAACTCGCTGAGCCGGTACATCAGGTCCGAAGGAAGAGCCCGCCAGTCCCCGGTAACAGATGTGTAATCAATTTCTGGTATAGGGTGTTCAATCCTGACATAACCATCTTGATCATACTTTTCTGGGCCATCTGACTCCTGGGCGGAGCCAACACAGCGCTGTGCAAACCGCTCAAGAATAAAGACCAGCTCCGTAGCGATAAAGAGACGTTCGCTGGCAAGCTTCGCTGCTGCTGCTTCCTTCTCTCGCTGTGTTATCCGCCACTGCCCGTACCACACACCACCGAATGCAGCACCGGCGGACAAAACCCCCGTGATGATCTGCGGCCACAGACTGGCACTGTCCTTGACCACCTTCACGCCTTCAGTTGCAATAAACCAGTCAGCCATGTTTGTTCCTTTATTGAGAAATCCCGTCATCCCTTTCATAGCGACTTTCTGCTAAGAGGTTCATCGTGCATTCTGTAAAACACCCATTCATCATCGACTGGCACACCCGGAGTCTGCGTCAGACTTCCGTTTAAGGGAATGCAAAGAATCTTGTCGGTCACAATCCACCCTTGACGCTTAGGGCTCCATTGAGCAAGACGTTCATTTTCCTGGTTGACGATAAACTCCAGTTCTTCATATCTGGAACCGTAGCTGATCGCTCGGTACCAAAGCCTGCTATGCCCTAAAGATTTGAGAACGGGTATCAGTGTTTCGATCTTGAACTGAATCCTGTCTGTATCCATTTAATTTCTCTTTTAATAGTCCCGGCATGAAATCATCTCCCGCTGCCGTCATCCCTTCGCGATCGTATTATCACTTTCAGCGATATTAACCATAATGATAATAAGTAGACATATAACCACGCTTTTAAATTACCGGATGGCCGTTTCCGGCGGATCCGATTTTCCTGCGTATCACAACTTTCCGGAAGTGTACCACGGTCAGGGAATAAGCAAAGCGCCCTTTTCCGGTGGTGAGCGGCCGGTCTCGGGGCAGGGGAGAGACACAACATATAGCGTCATCCTCAGCTGGGAACACCGCTACATCTTGTGATGTCGGGCCGCTGCGCGCCGGAGGCCGGAAAGCAGATCCGGAATCACCAGAAATCGGATCTGACCTGGAAAAGAGAAAGAGTGTATGTAAGTTCTGTACTGTATGTATGGTATGTATGAATTGTATTGTATGTATTATTTGTATTGTATGTATTGTGTATTTTTCATACCGGGCGTACGATGGCGCCATTCCCTGAGAAACCGGAGCCAGACCATGACATCCCTCTCCCCGGACACCGTCCGCCGCATTGAAGACGCCGCCGCCGCCCTGATCGCCGCCGGCACCCCGAACCCGACCAACGAGCAGGTCCGTCAGCACCTCGGCGGCGGCTCCCTGTCCCACATCTCCCCGGTGATGCGCGCGTTCCGCGCCCGCCAGCGCGAGCAGGCCGCTGAGCAGGCCACGCCCCTGCCGCCGGAGCTGGCGCAGCTGCTGACCGGCCAGCTGGGGCTGCTGTGGCAGGCGGCCGTGAAACAGGCTGAAGCCGGGGCCCTGGCGGCGCGCGAGCAGGCCGACGACGACATTGCCCGGGCCGACAAGGAGCGGGATGAGGCGCTGGCGAACGTGGCCGCGCTGGAAAGCGAGCTGGCGGTGCTGCGCGAGGTGGTGGCCGAACGTGACCGCCTGCTGCAGGAGGTACGCGAGCTGCGCGCGGAGGCGCTGCCGCTGCGCGAGCAGGTGGCCCGCCTGACCGCCACCGGCGAACACCTGGCGGCGCAGCTGCAGGACACGAAAGCGGAGCTGAAGGAAGCCCGGGAGGACGGCCGCCAGCTTCAGACCGAACTGCTGGCTCTGGCCCGCCAGGACGGGAAGGTGAAGAAATGAGACAGGAAAGAGTATTACGTATAAAGGCATTTCGACGGGCACTGGAGCTTGGTGGCGGTGAACGGGCTGACGGGTGTCGTCATTTTCCCCGCTGGAAAACGGAACTGAGGAATTTCCCGCACGGCAGCTGCGATTTAGCCAGCAATACTCTGGCGTACTACCTCAAGGAACGAGAGAGATGCCATCCGTGCATCATTTTTATGGAAGGGAACGCTGGCTTTCATGAAGCGGAAAACTCAACAGTTCACGGGCATGTCATCGTATTGCTGGACGGAGAGTACATCGATTTGACGCTGGATCAATTCGACGAATATCCGGACTACATTCCTTACGAACCTGTCGAATCTGACGGGCTGATTGGTAAGCTGTTGCGTAATATCATGAAGCATGAGGACCCGGTAAAAACCCGCCAGATTGATCTCGATGGTGGCGAAGAGCTGTATGCCTGGTTACGCGATACCGCCGACGAAGTGCTGGCAGCAGATCCGGAATGGCAGGCCCGGGAACGGTCGATAGAAGAAGCAAGGGAAGCCGCTATTACGGTGTTCCCGTTTCTGTCTGACGTGCAAAAAACTGAGTGCGAACAGGGCCCGGACAGTCAGGAGGCTGCCAGATGAAGATTTATCATTACACTGACCTGAACGGCCTGAAGGGCATCATCGAATCAGGCTCACTGCGGGCGACGCACTTTTCCTTTCTCAATGACAGTAATGAGCTGACTCACGGCATGAACTGCCTTGAGAATGCCCTGCAGTACCTGAGGGACGACTTTAACCCGAAAACCCTTAAGTTCATCGAACAGGCACTGACGCACTTCAGAATGCACCGGGCAGCTCACGTCTATAACCTTTCGTTCTGTCTCGAACCCGACCTGTTAAGCCAGTGGCGGGGTTATGGGAGCTCTCAGGGCGTGTGCCTGGAATTTGATGATGAAGAGCTACTTGCCTCGCTGGAATTAACTCATTATCAGGTGTTTAAAAACCGTGTGCTCTATACCAAAGAGAATTCCACGGTTGAAGCCCGGAACGAAATCCTCGCCTTCTTTCGTCAGCCAAAGGTTCAGGAGGCAATAAATGCAGATGTAATGTATGAGATGATTCAGGCAACCAGACTGGCACACAGCCTGCCGCCTTTTTTCAAGAATGACGGTTTCAAAGAGGAGCAGGAGTTCAGGATGGTAATCCTTCCGGACAGCCCTTTTGAGGGTGTCAATTTTCGTGTCAATGACAGCGGTCTGGTACCATATCTGATCATTAAAGCAAAAGATAAGCTGCCACTGACAAACGTCAGAATTGGTCCCCGCAGTAACAGAGCAATGATGATGGACGGGATTTCATTCCTGTTGCAGAGCAGGGGGTATACCAGTACACGGATTTCGTTTACTGAGACGCCGTTCCGGTAAATTCAATTAAGAAGCACAAACTTCTAGGGATCAGTATGTTGAATAAAGTTTCACAAATTAATTTGGCCAAAATACTGGCTGAAAAATTTAACGAAGGTGACTGGCAGGAGCTGTTTGCTGTTACAGATTGTGAAGACGTTCCGGAAGGACTAAATCAATTCTACCGGCATGTTCACTGGGACAACCCTGAGCTGAAAGGGGTGGCCATCTCAGCCATAGAAAGCACTCTGGCCAGGGACGCTGATAATCTTTCTAAGATCTGGGCGCTGGATAATGTTCAACGCTTTATCAGCATTGCCAATACTGAGTTATTCAATGAAATAAAGAACATTGTGAATCAGAACGGGCAAAGAAATGTTTCGGCAGCACCAGTGAAAAATGTAAATGAAAACATTTACCAGGCCTTAGAAGATGCGGAAGTGTTGCTTAAAAATAATGGGCCACACCGGGCATATGATCGTGTTCATACAGCTCTTCATGCTTCATTAAGACAAATGTGTGCCAACCATGGAATTGCGACCAATAGTACAAATGATAATGTTCCAGGCTTGCTTTCCCTGATAACTGCACATCTCAAAGACCTGCCTGATGATGGAAGAAATGAAGATGTTTTTAAAATGTTGAGATCATCTGCCGCAATACTTCATGGGATCAATAACCTGCGTAACAATTACAGCATGGCCCATCCTACTGAAACTTTGCTTAATGAAGCCGATGCGCGTTTTGCCATAAATCTGGTTCGTTCCATTATGACTTATATTGATGAATTGCTTTAATTTTAATAAAAAAATGAGGCGTACAGCGAACAGATAGAGCATCAAGGAAGAAGTGAAATACGGCCAGAATTTCTCACTCTGGCTGTATTCTTATTGTTTAACAACAGATGATCACCGTATCGTGATCTCGGTCACACCTTTGCCGGGAGGCGATGATTACCGTAGCCGTTCTATCTCTTTGTCCCAATATCGAATTTCGTTCTGTAATAGCTGGTATCTGGACTTAAACTCGCTGGATTCTCGCCCCTCATCGACTTTTTGGTAAAAACGTTGTTTAGCGTCTGAATCCAGGGTATCCCACATCATCGAAAATGCCGCCCCCTGCGCCTGATTCTTACGGCGCTCAGCAAAGTTCCGTTCTGAGCGCTTTGTCGCATCCACGTATTCAAACGCTAATATGCAGAACATCAAAAACGTCGTCACTACGACAATGATCGGAGCGCTCAGCTTGAAATAGTAGATGGCAACTGCATCAAGAATAATCACTATCGCCGTGTATATAAGCGATATGAGTAATGCTTTAGATAAACTTCCCATACGTTGGTGCTAAACCTTATCGGTGAGTCAGGTATTGATAGGGGAAGTATACACAAACCTGTTGTATGCATCCCGGCAAAAAGAATCATTCACCTTTAGAGATCTTCCGACATACTTATTATGTTCGCTCCTCACTCATAGTAGCCTGTGAATCAGTCTCTAAGAAACAAAAGTCCTACAAAAAGTCTAATCCGGCCGTTATCCATAAAGCTCATTTGAACACCTCGCTGGCAAAGATCCGACTTTGCCTTTTTTCGGATCTGTGCAAAATGAAGAGAGTGACGCTGGAATCATAACTTATCCGAAGCATCAAATTCATCATGAAAAATGCAGATATGAAATATTGCATCACATTTACGCGTGTGAGATGCTGACATCAGAATGCAGTCAGTAGTCGTTAACAGGGTGCCCGTAATGAAAGATGCCAAATCAAAAGACCTCTCTGAGTTGTTTAACACCATTACGGTGCGTAATGTGCCAGCTGATGTGGATGAAGCTATCACGCGGCAGGCTAAAGCCGCCGGCAAATCAAAGAGTGATTTTGTGCAGGAGTTTCTGACGGCAACATTTGGCGATCTGATCGGCAATTTCATCCGCACCAGTGAACTGGTTGCCCTGATGGACCAGGAAATGGCGAGGATGGCCGGAACAGTACTGAGCGAGCATGTTTATGATCTGGAGATGACTCAGGCCGGCCACCGGGAGTTCTGCCGTATTCTCGGGATAAAAAACAACGATGATTTGCAGCGCATTATGCTCGCGGGGATGCCATACCTTCAGATCCGCGCCGGACAGCTGAGAGGGATTGACAGCCTGGCAAGGGGGAACTCCCTGTATGCCGCACTGCTGGTCAACGGGGCGTCCCGGGATGAAGAGACGGTACAGGCGCTTCACCGGTCACTTTTTAATATGTTCCCGGAAACTGTTTTTCAGGAAATGATTAATGAACTGCGAAAGGCAATGCGCATGGACGCTTTTGAATGGTCGCTTATCTGAGACAGATATAAACGAGAAAAGCCACCCCGAGGGATGGCTTTTCCGGTACTAACTTTAACGCACGGGTCCGAAGAAATCCGCGCCTTGATGGGATAAATCTACCAGTTACTGGTACGCCCGTCAACCTGACCCTCAGTTTAGCCCGGGAGGGCTGTATGCAGCTGGAAGACTATATCTCGGCCGGGCGGCTGAACATTTACACTGACGTGCTGAAGCTGAAACCTGGTGAAGAACTGGGCGGGTATAACTGGAACAAAGCCGTTTCCGCCGCCATGCAGCCGCTGATGCACTGCCTTGAGGTGACGCTGCGTAACGCCATCGATTACAGTATTCGCCATGCCCGGCTGCCCGGCGCTGCCGGACACTGGCGAACCGATACCAACTGGATCTTTGATTTACCCCGCTATATCGGTGACAAGACCTGGATACGCCAGAACAAGCGCTACAAAACCGATGCCCGTGGCCAGAAGCTCATGCATCACGGGAAACCGGTTTATGACCGGACAGCCTGGGAAGAAGACTGTATCCGTAAGGTGTCAAAACGTATCCGTGCTGCGGGCAAGGCGCCGACGGCAGAGCGGGTGATCTCCGGTCTGGACTTTGGTTTCTGGACCAATTTTCTCACGAAAAACTACGATGAACCGCGGAACCGCTCGCTCCTGTGGCCCCAGTTGCTTCCGTCGGTGTTCCCCGGCGCCCCGGCCGGCACCCCCCGTCACGTGCTGGAAAAGAAATTTACCCGTATCCGTGACTTGCGTAACCGCCTGGCGCACCATGAAGCAGTCTGGAAATTCCAGGAGGAAGATCCGGTTACCGGTGCGCCGGATTACAACCGCCCGGTATATGGTCTTCAGGCGTCCCTGCAGCTGTTGCGTCGGGCATGGAAAGATATGCTGGAGGCTCTCAGCTGGCTCAGTCCTGCAAGGCATGCTGCGTTTCTGGCAGAAGGTCATCATCTGCGTTTCGAGGCACTGGCCACGCACGATGGTTTGCTGAGTTTCACCGGACGGGCACAGCTGATGCACGACCTGAACGTGCGGCGCAGTAAAGAGATCAGAAAATTATTGCGGGGGCTCGGACAGCAAAAAATCATCCGCCTGACCAGCCGTACCCGGATCATTGCCATTATTGGTCCCGATTTTATCCGTACCCTCTGACCTTTCCCCTCCCTTGTGGCAGGGGATTCTTCACAAAACACTGAAAGCTGAACGGCTTCCGTTGCCATTTTCAGCAGGACATGAGGCACGTCCCACTTGCTTTCCGCATAGCCAGACATGCCATGCTGACGCAAAGCGTTAGTCGCTCATCCACTGAACCGTAAGTTGCTTATTAATGGCAGATACATCATCCGGCATAGCCAGAAAATAAAAATGAGGTGTTCCAGACCGCTTCAGTACCTCATAACGATGGGTCCCGTCCCCGAAATGAAATCCACCATCTTCGTGCACAGATAACAGGACCGGTGAAACAGGCCATCCTTTTGCGATATGCAGTATGGCCTTTCCGAGTTTCGGGTTGGTAAGTTCCACCCAGAGGCTGGAATCTGTCAGTCGAAAGAAGGAATTAATAAGCGGGTCAAAATCAGCAAAAGAGGCTTTCCCCAGCACCAGAGAACTGAGATCAATTTGTTCACAGTCAGCAGGCTGCAATACCCGTGGACCAGGAAGGTAAATCGAATGTCTGCGCCCCGGAACAGACAGATCCCAGTTAATGTGTATTAGTCGCGACTTGATCTGACACTGGACCTTGAAAGGTTGAGAGTTACCGGTTTTGATATGGGTGTCCAATCCTTAAACAAAACGCGAGGTAACTCTCATGCTTCATACTAACAATCCCATCATCAAACACAAAGCCGGCCTGCTCAATCTCGCCTAAGAACTCGGTAACGTATCAAAAGCCTGCAAGATCATGGGTGTGTCACGCGACACGTTTTACCGTTATCAGGAACTGGCTGCTGAAGGCGGCATTGATGCGCTGGTTAACCAGAATCGCCGGGTTCCCAACCTGAAGAACCGCGCCGACGAAGCCACTGAACGCGCGGTTGTTGAATATGCCGTTGAGTTCCCGGCCCACGGGCAACACCGGACCAGTAATGAGTTGCGTAAAAAAGGCGTGTTTATTTCCGGCAGCGGCGTGCGCTCCATCTGGCAACGGCACGACCTGGAAAACTTTCGTAAACGCCTGAAAGCGCTTGAGGAAAAAGTCGCCAGAGAAGGCATCGTGCTTTACCGAGGCTCAAATCGCAGCGCTGGAGAAGAAGGCTCACGACGACGAGGCCAGCGGTGAAATCGAGACGGCACATCCGGGGTATCTGGGTTCACAGGACACCTTCTACGTGGGCAATCTGAAAGGTGTGGGCCGTATCTACCAGCAGACGTTCGTGGATACGTACTAGAAAGTAGCGCACTGCAAGCTGTATACGAGTAAAACGCGACCTGCTTAATGACCGAGTATTGCCGTTCTACGAGGCTCAGGGTCTACCGATGCTGAGAATACTGACCGACAGGGGGACAGAATACTGTGGTAAGGTGGAGCAGCACGATTATCAGCTTTATCTGGCCATCAACGATATCGACCATACAAGAACGAAGGCAATGTCTCCGCAGACGAACGGTATCTGCGAGCGCTTCCATAAAACTATTTTGCAGGATTTTTATCAGGTTACGTTCCGCAAGAAGTTATACGGAGACCTCGAAAGCCTGCAGACAGATCTGGACAACTGGTTGTGGCATTAGTAAGCGTACAGCGAGAACCGTATTGACGGGGATGTGTTATTCAGTTGG
>NZ_LOAR01000029.1:0-26162 GCF_001620885.1 Klebsiella sp. D5A
ACAACATCAAAATGGTTGTTACCCTGATCCACCCGATCGCGATGGACGACGGTCTGCGTTTCGCAATCCGTGAAGGCGGCCGTACCGTTGGCGCGGGCGTTGTAGCTAAAGTTCTGGGCTAATTCGTTAGCTTCGAATAAAAAGGGCGCTTCGGCGCCCTTTTTGCTGCGCGCAGTTCCGCGAAATAACGTGTACAACACACCATTCATAACGTGCGCTGCGGCGGATAATGCGCAAATGGTCTATTGTAATCATAACTATTCTCATTTAATATTTGTGCATAAATTGAACGGGAGTTTATATGTACGTTTGTTTGTGCAATGGCGTTAGCGATAAAAAAATTCGCCAGGTTGTTCGCCAGTTTCAACCGCAATCTTTTCAGCAATTACGTAAGTTTGTTCCCGTTGGAAATCAATGCGGTAAGTGTGTTCGAGCTGCACGTGAAGTGATGGAAGATGAATTAACCACCATGCCGGAATTCAAAGAAATCGCCTGAAGTCCGCGCTTCTCTTTTGACATCCCTATAGGCCGGACTACGCTTCAATAAGTGGAAGCGGAGGGACTATATAATGAAAGGTGATGTCAAAATCATAAGTTATCTCAATAAATTATTGGGAAATGAGCTGGTCGCAATCAATCAGTACTTTCTCCATGCGAGAATGTTCAAAAACTGGGGTCTGATGCGCCTCAACGATATTGAGTACCACGAATCAATTGATGAAATGAAGCACGCCGATAAGTACATCGAGCGTATTCTTTTCCTCGAAGGCATTCCTAATCTGCAGGATCTCGGCAAACTTGGCATCGGTGAAGATGTGGAAGAGATGCTGCAGTCAGATTTACGCCTGGAGCTGGAAGGCGCGCAAAACCTGCGTGAAGCGATCGCCTATGCCGACAGCGTACATGACTATGTCAGCCGCGATATGATGATTGAGATCCTGGCGGATGAAGAAGGCCATATCGACTGGCTGGAAACCGAACTCGATCTGATTGGCAAAATTGGCCTGCAAAATTACCTGCAGTCGCAGATCAAAGTGTCAGATTAGCCAGCGTTTGCCACCCGCACCAGAAACCTGCTGCCGCCAGAAATGGCCCAAATGGCAGCGGGTTATTCTTTTCCCATTTTCTGTTGCCGCCGCACCTGGCGGACAGTCCCAATATCACCCACGTCATGCCAGCGAGCAATGACGCTACCAGCACCAGCTGCGGCAGCATTCGCCAGCCATGCCAGGCCCCAAGGGCGGCGAGATATTTTATATCGCCATAGCCTAATCCTTCATGCCCACGGACCCTGCGGTATAGCCAATAAAGGGCGGCAAACGAGAGATAGCCGGCTAGTGCTCCCCAGACAGCCTCGTTGAGCTGATGCGGCGCCAGACAGAGATAAAAAAGCAAGCCGCTCCATAGCAGGGGACAGGTGAAACGGTCTGGCAGCAAGCCGTAACGCAGGTCCTGCTGACATAATGCTAGCGTCAATCCGCTATAGCACAGTAAGAAGGGGAGGGCGGCGAGCATAGGTTACCCCGCGATGAGCAATGAACATAGCCTCACTATGCTTATCGGCTCGGCGCAGGGCAAAATGCAATTTTCGAGAGTGGATGGCGCTTTGCGGATTTATTGGCAGCGTTACGGCGCTTGCACAGCGCACTATCGCCAAGACGCGCAAATCCCGGTGATGATTTTCTAAACAGCGCTTGCGTCGTGCCAGAATTTGCGTATAATGCGCGGGCCTGTCAAAGTTGACAGCCGGTTCGATATGAACCCTGATAGTGCTTTTTGCTATCAAACAATGTCCCCAATCGGGGGACTATGTAAGAACGGTTACACTCTCCCATCAATCGTAATGGGTATGAGGAGTAATCATTTCGTCTATAAAATAATTGGAGCTCTGGTCTCATGCAGAACCAAAGAATCCGTATCCGCCTTAAAGCGTTTGATCATCGTCTGATCGATCAATCAACCGCGGAAATCGTCGAGACTGCTAAGCGCACTGGTGCGCAAGTCCGTGGTCCGATCCCGCTGCCGACCCGCAAAGAGCGCTTTACCGTTCTGATCTCCCCGCACGTCAACAAAGACGCGCGTGATCAGTACGAGATTCGCACTCACAAGCGTCTGGTTGACATCGTTGAGCCAACTGAAAAAACCGTTGATGCTCTGATGCGTCTGGATCTGGCTGCCGGTGTAGACGTGCAGATCAGCCTGGGTTAATCAGGTCATCGAGCGATTGAGAGGTTGAAACAATGATTGGTTTAGTCGGTAAAAAAGTGGGCATGACCCGCATCTTCACTGAAGATGGCGTATCTATCCCAGTAACCGTAATCGAAGTTGAAGCAAACCGCGTTACTCAGGTTAAAGACCTGGCTAACGATGGCTACCGCGCAATCCAGGTTACCACCGGTGCTAAAAAAGCTAACCGTGTAACCAAGCCGGAAGCGGGTCACTTCGCTAAAGCTGGCGTTGAAGCTGGCCGTGGTCTGTGGGAATTCCGTCTTGCTGACGGCGAAGAATTCACCGTAGGTCAGAACATTAGCGTTGAACTGTTTGCTGACGTTAAAAAAGTTGACGTAACCGGTACCTCTAAAGGTAAAGGTTTTGCTGGTACCGTTAAGCGCTGGAACTTCCGTACCCAGGACGCTACTCACGGTAACTCCTTGTCTCACCGCGTTCCGGGTTCTATCGGTCAGAACCAGACTCCGGGCAAAGTGTTCAAAGGCAAGAAAATGGCAGGTCAGCTGGGTAATGAGCGTGTAACCGTTCAGAGCCTGGACGTAGTACGTGTTGACGCTGAGCGCAACCTGCTGCTGGTTAAAGGTGCTGTCCCGGGTGCTACCGGTAGCGACCTGATCGTTAAACCAGCTGTGAAGGCGTGAGGAGATAGCAATGGAATTAGTATTGAAAGACGCGCAGAGCGCGCTGACTGTTTCCGAAACTACCTTCGGTCGTGATTTCAACGAAGCGCTGGTTCACCAGGTTGTTGTTGCTTATGCAGCTGGTGCGCGTCAGGGCACTCGTGCTCAGAAGACTCGTGCTGAAATCACTGGCTCCGGTAAAAAACCGTGGCGCCAGAAAGGTACCGGCCGTGCGCGTTCTGGTTCTATCAAGAGCCCGATCTGGCGTTCCGGTGGCGTGACCTTCGCTGCTCGTCCGCAGGACCACAGTCAAAAAGTTAACAAGAAGATGTACCGCGGCGCGCTGAAAAGCATTCTGTCCGAACTGGTACGTCAGGATCGTCTGATCGTTGTCGAGAAGTTCTCTGTTGAAGCGCCGAAAACTAAGCTGCTGGCACAGAAACTGAAAGACATGGCTCTGGAAGATGTGCTGATCATCACCGGTGAGCTGGACGAGAACCTGTTCCTGGCCGCACGTAACCTGCACAAGGTTGACGTACGTGATGCGAACGGTATCGACCCGGTTAGCCTGATCGCCTTCGACAAAGTCGTAATGACTGCTGATGCTGTTAAGCAAGTTGAGGAGATGCTGGCATGATTCGTGAAGAACGTCTGCTGAAGGTGCTGCGCGCACCGCACGTTTCTGAAAAAGCGTCTACTGCGATGGAAAAAACAAACACCATCGTTCTCAAAGTTGCTAAAGACGCGACCAAAGCAGAAATCAAAGCTGCTGTGCAGAAACTGTTTGAAGTCGAAGTCGAAGTCGTTAACACCCTGGTAGTTAAAGGGAAAGTTAAACGTCACGGACAGCGTATCGGTCGTCGTAGCGACTGGAAAAAAGCTTACGTCACCCTGAAGGAAGGCCAGAATCTGGACTTCGTTGGCGGCGCTGAGTAAGTCGGAGGAGTAATACAATGGCAGTTGTTAAATGTAAACCGACATCTCCGGGTCGTCGCCACGTCGTTAAAGTGGTTAACCCAGAGCTGCACAAGGGCAAACCTTTTGCTCCGTTGCTGGAAAAAAACAGCAAATCCGGTGGTCGTAACAACAATGGCCGTATCACCACCCGTCATATCGGTGGTGGCCACAAGCAGGCTTACCGTATTGTTGACTTCAAACGCAACAAAGATGGTATCCCGGCAGTTGTTGAACGTCTTGAGTACGATCCGAACCGCTCCGCGAACATCGCGCTGGTTCTGTACAAAGACGGCGAGCGCCGTTACATCCTGGCCCCGAAAGGCCTGAAAGCTGGTGACCAGATTCAGTCTGGCGTTGATGCTGCAATCAAAGCAGGCAACACCCTGCCGATGCGCAATATCCCGGTTGGTTCTACCGTTCATAACGTAGAAATGAAACCAGGTAAAGGCGGTCAGCTGGCACGTTCCGCTGGTACTTACGTTCAGATCGTTGC
The DNA here is from genome assembly GCF_001620885.1 of Klebsiella sp. D5A. Taxonomy (NCBI): domain Bacteria; kingdom Pseudomonadati; phylum Pseudomonadota; class Gammaproteobacteria; order Enterobacterales; family Enterobacteriaceae; genus Klebsiella; species Klebsiella sp. D5A. Next base: position 4,300 of record NZ_LOAR01000029.1, read on the forward strand.
TCGTGATGGTGCTTATGTCACCCTGCGTCTGCGTTCTGGTGAAATGCGTAAAGTCGAAGCAGACTGCCGCGCTACTCTGGGCGAAGTTGGCAATGCTGAGCATATGCTGCGCGTTCTGGGTAAAGCAGGTGCTGCACGCTGGCGTGGTGTTCGTCCTACCGTTCGCGGTACTGCGATGAACCCAGTAGACCACCCACATGGTGGTGGTGAAGGTCGTAACTTTGGTAAGCACCCGGTATCCCCGTGGGGCCTGCAGACCAAAGGTAAGAAGACCCGCAGCAACAAGCGTACTGATAAATTCATCGTACGTCGCCGTAGCAAATAATTTTAGAGGATAAGCCATGCCACGTTCTCTCAAGAAAGGTCCTTTTATTGACCTGCACTTGCTGAAGAAGGTAGAGAAAGCGGTGGAAAGCGGAGACAAGAAGCCCCTGCGCACTTGGTCCCGTCGTTCAACGATCTTTCCTAACATGATCGGTTTGACCATCGCTGTCCATAATGGTCGTCAGCACGTTCCAGTCTTTGTTTCCGACGAAATGGTTGGTCACAAACTGGGTGAATTCGCACCGACTCGTACTTATCGCGGCCACGCTGCTGATAAAAAAGCGAAGAAGAAATAAGGTAGGAGGAAGAGATGGAAACTTTAGCTCAACATCGCCATGCTCGTTCTTCTGCTCAGAAGGTTCGCCTCGTAGCTGACCTGATTCGCGGTAAGAAAGTGTCGCAGGCCCTGGATATTCTGACCTACACCAACAAAAAAGCTGCTGTACTGGTCAAGAAGGTACTGGAATCTGCCATTGCTAACGCTGAACACAACGATGGCGCTGACATTGATGATCTGAAAGTTGCGAAAATTTTCGTAGACGAAGGCCCGAGCATGAAGCGCATTATGCCGCGTGCTAAAGGTCGTGCAGATCGCATCCTGAAGCGCACCAGCCACATCACTGTGGTTGTGTCCGATCGCTGAGACTCTGGAGACTAGCAATGGGTCAGAAAGTACATCCTAATGGTATTCGCCTGGGTATTGTCAAACCATGGAACTCTACCTGGTTCGCGAACACCAAAGAATTCGCTGACAACCTGGACAGCGATTTTAAAGTACGTCAGTTCCTGACAAAAGAACTGGCTAAAGCGTCTGTATCTCGCATCGTTATCGAGCGTCCGGCTAAGAGCATCCGTGTGACCATTCACACTGCTCGCCCGGGTATCGTTATCGGTAAGAAAGGTGAAGACGTAGAAAAACTGCGCAAGGTCGTAGCGGATATCGCTGGCGTACCTGCACAGATCAATATTGCCGAAGTTCGTAAGCCTGAACTGGACGCTAAATTGGTTGCTGACAGCATCACTTCTCAGCTGGAACGTCGCGTTATGTTCCGTCGTGCGATGAAGCGTGCTGTACAGAACGCAATGCGTCTGGGCGCTAAAGGTATCAAAGTTGAAGTTAGCGGCCGTCTGGGCGGCGCGGAAATCGCACGTACCGAATGGTACCGTGAAGGTCGCGTACCGCTGCACACTCTGCGTGCTGACATCGACTACAACACCTCTGAAGCGCACACCACTTACGGTGTAATCGGCGTTAAGGTATGGATCTTCAAAGGTGAGATCCTGGGTGGTATGGCTGCTGTTGAACAACCGGAACCGGCTGCTCAACCTAAAAAGCAGCAGCGTAAAGGCCGTAAATAAGGAGCGTCGCTGATGTTACAACCAAAGCGTACAAAATTCCGTAAAGTGCACAAAGGCCGCAACCGTGGTCTGGCGCAGGGTACGGATGTTAGCTTCGGCACTTTCGGTCTGAAAGCTGTTGGCCGTGGTCGTCTGACTGCCCGTCAGATCGAAGCAGCACGTCGTGCTATGACCCGTGCAGTTAAGCGTCAAGGTAAGATCTGGATCCGTGTATTCCCGGACAAACCGATCACCGAGAAGCCGCTGGAAGTTCGTATGGGTAAAGGTAAAGGTAACGTGGAGTACTGGGTTGCCTTGATTCAGCCGGGTAAAGTCCTGTATGAAATGGACGGTGTACCGGAAGAGCTGGCCCGTGAAGCATTCGGCCTGGCAGCAGCGAAACTGCCGATCAAAACCACCTTTGTAACTAAGACGGTGATGTAATGAAAGCAAAAGAGCTGCGTGAAAAAAGCGTTGAAGAGCTGAACGCTGAGCTGCTGAACCTGCTGCGTGAGCAGTTCAACCTGCGTATGCAGGCTGCAAGTGGCCAGCTGCAACAGACTCATCTGCTGAAGCAAGTGCGTCGTGATGTTGCACGCGTTAAGACTTTACTGACTCAGAAGGCGGGTGCGTAATGACCGATAAAATCCGTACTCTGCAAGGTCGCGTAGTTAGCGACAAAATGGAGAAATCCATTGTTGTTGCTATCGAACGTATGGTGAAACACCCGGTATACGGCAAATTCATCAAACGTACGACCAAACTGCACGTACATGACGAGAACAACGAATGCGGTATCGGTGACGTGGTTGAAATCCGCGAATGCCGTCCGCTGTCCAAGACTAAGTCCTGGACGCTGGTTCGCGTTGTAGAGAAAGCGGTTCTGTAATAGAGTACGCATTCTCGATACGGATAAACGGCTCAGCGATGAGCCGTTTATTTTTTCTACCCATATCTGGTTTGTGGTGTTATAATGCCGCGCCCTCGATATGGGGCTTTTTAACGACCCTAATTTTCGGGTCTCAGTAGTAGTTGACATTAGCGGAGCACTAAAATGATCCAAGAACAGACTATGCTGAACGTCGCCGACAACTCCGGTGCACGTCGCGTAATGTGTATCAAGGTTCTGGGTGGCTCGCACCGTCGCTACGCAGGCGTAGGCGACATCATCAAGATCACCATCAAGGAAGCAATTCCGCGTGGTAAGGTCAAAAAAGGTGATGTGCTGAAGGCGGTAGTGGTGCGCACCAAGAAGGGTGTTCGTCGCCCGGACGGTTCTGTCATTCGCTTCGATGGTAATGCATGCGTTATTCTGAACAATAACAGCGAGCAGCCTATCGGTACGCGTATTTTTGGGCCGGTAACTCGTGAACTTCGTACCGAGAAGTTCATGAAAATTATCTCTCTGGCACCAGAAGTACTCTAAGGAGCGAATCATGGCAGCTAAAATCCGTCGTGATGACGAAGTTATCGTGTTAACCGGTAAAGATAAAGGTAAACGCGGTAAAGTAAAAAATGTCCTGTCTTCCGGCAAGGTCATTGTTGAAGGTATCAACCTGGTTAAGAAACATCAGAAGCCGGTTCCGGCCCTGAACCAACCAGGCGGCATTGTAGAGAAAGAAGCAGGTATTCAGATCTCTAACCTTGCTATCTTCAACGCGGCAACCGGCAAGGCTGACCGTGTAGGCTTTAGATTCGAAGACGGCAAAAAAGTCCGTTTCTTCAAATCTAATAGCGAAACTATCAAGTAATTTGGAGTAGTACGATGGCGAAACTGCATGATTACTACAAAGACGAAGTAGTCGCTAAACTCATGACTGAGTTTAACTACAATTCTGTCATGCAAGTCCCTCGGGTCGAGAAGATCACCCTGAACATGGGTGTTGGTGAAGCGATCGCTGACAAGAAACTGCTGGATAACGCAGCAGCTGACCTGACAGCAATCTCCGGTCAAAAACCGCTGATCACCAAAGCACGCAAATCAGTTGCAGGCTTCAAAATCCGTCAGGGCTATCCGATCGGCTGTAAAGTAACTCTGCGCGGCGAGCGCATGTGGGAGTTCTTTGAGCGCCTGATCACTATTGCTGTACCGCGTATCCGTGACTTCCGTGGCTTGTCCGCTAAGTCTTTCGACGGCCGTGGTAACTACAGCATGGGTGTCCGTGAGCAGATCATCTTCCCAGAAATCGACTACGATAAAGTCGACCGCGTTCGTGGTTTGGATATTACCATTACCACTACTGCGAAATCTGATGAAGAAGGCCGCGCTCTGCTGGCTGCCTTTGACTTCCCGTTCCGCAAGTAAGGTAGGGTTACTTAATGGCTAAGCAATCAATGAAAGCACGCGAAGTAAAGCGCGTGGCTTTAGCTGATAAATTCTTCGCTAAACGCGCTGAACTGAAAGCTATCATCTCTGATGTGAACGCAACCGACGAAGATCGTTGGAACGCTGTTCTCAAGCTGCAGACTCTGCCGCGTGATTCCAGCCCGTCTCGTCAGCGTAATCGCTGCCGTCAAACAGGTCGTCCGCATGGTTTCCTGCGGAAGTTCGGGTTGAGCCGTATTAAGGTCCGTGAAGCCGCTATGCGCGGTGAAATCCCGGGTCTGAAAAAGGCTAGCTGGTAATTGTCACCAATTGAATCACGGGAGTAAAGACAGATGAGCATGCAAGATCCGATCGCGGATATGCTGACCCGTATCCGTAACGGTCAGGCCGCGAATAAAGCTGCGGTCACCATGCCTTCCTCCAAGCTGAAAGTGGCAATTGCCAACGTGCTGAAGGAAGAAGGCTTTATTGAAGATTTTAAAGTTGAAGGCGACATCAAGCCGGAACTGGAACTGACTCTTAAGTATTTCCAGGGTAAAGCTGTTGTAGAAAGCATTCAGCGTGTCAGCCGCCCAGGTCTGCGCATCTACAAACGTAAAGATGAGCTGCCGAAAGTTATGGCGGGTCTGGGTATCGCAGTTGTTTCTACCTCTAAAGGTGTTATGACTGATCGTGCAGCGCGCCAGGCTGGTCTTGGTGGCGAAATTATCTGCTACGTAGCCTAATCGGAGGAAAAAATGTCTCGTGTTGCTAAAGCACCGGTCGTTGTTCCTGCCGGCGTTGATGTTAAAGTCAACGGTCAGGTTATTACGATCAAAGGTAAAAATGGCGAGCTGACTCGTACTCTCAACGATGCTGTTGAAGTTAAACATGCAGATAATGCTCTGACCTTCGGTCCGCGTGATGGTTACGTAGACGGATGGGCTCAGGCTGGTACCGCGCGTGCCCTGCTGAACTCAATGGTTATCGGTGTTACCGAAGGCTTCACTAAAAAGCTTCAGCTGGTTGGTGTAGGCTATCGTGCAGCGGTTAAAGGGGATGTAGTAAACCTGGCTTTAGGTTTCTCTCATCCTGTTGAACATAAGCTGCCGGCCGGTATCACTGCAGAATGTCCGACTCAAACTGAAATCGTGCTGAAAGGCGCTGATAAGCAGGTGATCGGCCAGGTTGCAGCAGATCTGCGCGCCTACCGTCGTCCTGAGCCTTATAAAGGCAAGGGTGTTCGTTACGCCGACGAAGTCGTGCGTACCAAAGAGGCTAAGAAGAAGTAAGGTAACACTATGGATAAGAAATCTGCTCGTATCCGTCGTGCGACCCGCGCACGCCGCAAGCTCCAGGAGCTGGGTGCAACTCGCCTGGTGGTACATCGTACCCCGCGTCATATTTACGCACAGGTAATTGCTCCGAATGGTTCTGAAGTTCTGGTAGCTGCTTCTACTGTAGAAAAAGCTATCTCTGAACAACTGAAGTACACCGGTAACAAAGACGCGGCTGCAGCTGTGGGTAAAGCTGTTGCTGAACGCGCTCTGGAAAAAGGCATCAAAGATGTTTCCTTTGACCGTTCCGGGTTCCAATATCATGGTCGTGTCCAGGCACTGGCAGATGCTGCCCGTGAAGCTGGCCTTCAGTTCTAAGGTAGAGGTGTAAGATGGCTCACATCGAAAAACAAGCTGGCGAACTGCAGGAAAAGCTGATCGCGGTAAACCGCGTATCTAAAACCGTTAAAGGTGGTCGTATTTTCTCCTTCACAGCTCTGACTGTAGTTGGTGATGGTAACGGTCGCGTTGGTTTTGGTTACGGTAAAGCGCGTGAAGTTCCAGCAGCGATCCAGAAAGCGATGGAAAAAGCCCGTCGCAACATGATTAACGTCGCGCTGAACAACGGCACCCTGCAACACCCGGTTAAAGGTGTTCACACGGGTTCTCGTGTATTCATGCAGCCAGCTTCCGAAGGTACCGGTATCATCGCCGGTGGTGCAATGCGCGCCGTTCTGGAAGTTGCTGGGGTTCATAACGTTCTGGCTAAAGCATACGGTTCCACCAACCCGATCAACGTGGTTCGTGCAACTATTGATGGCCTGGAAAATATGAATTCTCCAGAAATGGTCGCTGCCAAGCGTGGTAAATCCGTTGAAGAAATTCTGGGGAAATAAACCATGGCAAAGACTATTAAAATTACTCAAACCCGCAGTGCAATCGGTCGTCTGCCGAAACACAAGGCAACACTGCTTGGCCTGGGTCTGCGTCGTATTGGTCACACCGTAGAGCGCGAGGATACTCCTGCTGTTCGTGGTATGGTCAACGCGGTTTCCTTCATGGTTAAAGTTGAGGAGTAAGAGATGCGTTTAAATACTCTGTCTCCGGCCGAAGGCTCCAAAAAGGCGGGTAAACGCCTGGGTCGTGGTATCGGTTCTGGCCTCGGTAAAACCGGTGGTCGTGGTCACAAAGGTCAGAAGTCTCGTTCTGGCGGTGGCGTACGTCGCGGTTTCGAGGGTGGTCAGATGCCTCTGTACCGTCGTCTGCCGAAATTCGGCTTCACTTCTCGTAAAGCGATGATCACCGCAGAGATCCGTCTCTCCGATCTGGCTCACGTAGAAGGCGATGTAGTAGACCTGAACGCGCTGAAAGCGGCAAACATTATCGGTGTCCAGATCGAGTTCGCGAAAGTGATCCTGTCTGGTGAGGTAACTCGTCCGGTAACTGTTCGTGGCCTGCGTGTGACTAAAGGTGCTCGTGCTGCTATCGAAGCTGCTGGCGGTAAAATTGAGGAATAAGTAGCAGATGGCTAAACAACCGGGATTAGATTTTCAAAGTGCCAAAGGTGGCCTTGGCGAACTGAAACGCAGACTTCTGTTTGTGGTCGGTGCGCTGATAGTGTTCCGTATTGGCTCTTTTATTCCGATCCCTGGTATTGATGCCGCTGTACTTGCCAAACTGCTTGAGCAACAGCGAGGCACCATCATTGAAATGTTCAACATGTTCTCTGGTGGTGCTCTCAGCCGTGCTTCTATCTTTGCACTGGGGATTATGCCGTATATCTCGGCATCTATCATCGTGCAGCTGCTGACGGTGGTTTACCAACCGCTGGCAGAGCTGAAGAAAGAAGGGGAGTCTGGTCGTCGTAAGATCAGCCAGTACACCCGCTACGGTACTCTGGTGCTGGCGATATTCCAGTCGATCGGTATTGCTACCGGTCTGCCGAATATGCCTGGTATGCAGGGCCTGGTGATTAATCCAGGCTTTGCGTTCTATTTCACCGCTGTTGTAAGTCTGGTCACAGGGACTATGTTCCTGATGTGGCTCGGCGAACAGATCACTGAACGCGGTATCGGTAACGGTATCTCGATCCTGATCTTCGCCGGGATCGTTGCGGGACTCCCGCCGGCCATCGCCCATACTATCGAGCAAGCGCGTCAAGGCGACCTGCACTTCCTCCTGTTGCTGTTGGTTGCAGTATTAGTATTTGCAGTGACCTTCTTTGTTGTATTCGTTGAACGTGGTCAACGCCGCATTGTGGTAAACTACGCGAAACGGCAGCAGGGTCGTCGTGTCTATGCTGCACAGAGCACACATTTACCGCTGAAAGTGAATATGGCGGGGGTAATCCCGGCAATCTTCGCTTCCAGTATTATACTGTTCCCGGCAACCATCACGTCATGGTTCGGGGGTGGTACTGGTTGGAACTGGCTGACAACAATTTCGCTGTATTTGCAGCCTGGGCAACCGCTTTATGTGTTACTCTATGCGTCTGCAATCATCTTCTTCTGTTTCTTCTACACGGCGTTGGTTTTCAACCCGCGTGAAACAGCAGATAACCTGAAGAAGTCCGGTGCATTTGTACCAGGAATTCGTCCGGGAGAGCAAACGGCGAAGTATATCGATAAAGTGATGACTCGCCTGACTCTGGTTGGTGCGTTGTATATTACTTTTATCTGCCTGATCCCGGAGTTCATGCGTGACGCGATGAAAGTGCCGTTCTACTTCGGTGGGACATCGCTGCTTATCGTTGTTGTCGTGATTATGGACTTTATGGCTCAAGTGCAAACTCTGATGATGTCCAGTCAGTATGAGTCTGCATTGAAGAAGGCGAACCTGAAAGGCTACGGCCGTTAAAACTGGTCGCCCGAGAAGTTACGGAGAGTAAAAATGAAAGTTCGTGCTTCCGTCAAGAAATTATGCCGTAACTGCAAAATCGTTAAGCGTGATGGCGTCATCCGTGTGATTTGCAGTGCCGAGCCGAAGCATAAACAGCGCCAAGGCTGATTTATTCGCATATTTTTCTTGCAAAGTTGGATTGAGCTGGCTAGATTAGCCAGCCAATCTTTTGTATGTCTGTACGTTTCCATTTGAGTATCCTGAAAACGGGCTTTTCAGCATGGTACGTACATATTAAATAGTAGGAGTGCATAGTGGCCCGTATAGCAGGCATTAACATTCCTGATCACAAACATACCGTAATCGCTTTAACCGCTATTTTCGGTATCGGCAAAACCCGTTCTAAAGCTATCTGCGCTGAAACGGGCATCGCTGAAAATGTTAAGATCAGTGAGCTGTCTGAAGAACAAATTGATATTCTGCGTGAAGCAGTAGGTAAATTTGTCGTTGAAGGTGATCTGCGCCGTGAAATCACCCTGAGCATCAAGCGTCTGATGGACCTTGGTTGCTACCGTGGTTTACGCCATCGTCGTGGTCTTCCGGTTCGCGGTCAGCGTACCAAGACCAACGCACGTACCCGTAAGGGTCCGCGTAAACCGATCAAGAAATAATCGGGGTGATTGAATAATGGCAAAGGCACCAGTTCGTGCACGTAAGCGTGTAAGAAAACAAGTCTCTGATGGCGTGGCTCATATCCATGCTTCTTTTAACAACACCATCGTTACTATCACTGATCGTCAGGGTAACGCACTGGGTTGGGCAACAGCCGGTGGTTCCGGTTTCCGTGGTTCTCGCAAATCCACTCCGTTTGCAGCTCAGGTTGCAGCAGAGCGTTGCGCAGAAGCCGTAAAAGAATACGGCATCAAGAATCTGGAAGTTATGGTCAAAGGTCCGGGTCCGGGTCGCGAATCTACCATTCGTGCACTGAACGCCGCTGGTTTCCGCATCACTAATATTACTGATGTGACTCCGATCCCTCATAACGGTTGTCGTCCGCCGAAAAAACGTCGCGTATAACGCTACGTTTTCCAGGTTAGTTGGAGAAAGAAAATGGCAAGATATTTGGGTCCTAAGCTCAAGCTGAGCCGTCGTGAGGGCACCGACTTATTCCTTAAGTCTGGCGTTCGCGCGATCGATACCAAGTGTAAAATTGAACAAGCTCCTGGCCAGCACGGTGCGCGTAAACCGCGTCTGTCTGACTATGGTGTGCAGTTGCGTGAAAAGCAAAAAGTTCGCCGTATGTACGGTGTGCTGGAGCGTCAGTTCCGTAACTACTATAAAGAAGCAGCACGTCTGAAAGGCAACACCGGTGAAAACCTGTTGGCTCTGCTGGAAGGTCGTCTGGACAACGTTGTATACCGTATGGGCTTCGGCGCCACTCGTGCTGAAGCACGCCAGCTGGTTAGCCACAAAGCGATTATGGTAAACGGTCGTGTTGTTAACATCGCTTCTTATCAGGTTAAAGCGAATGACGTTGTCAGCATTCGTGAGAAAGCGAAAAAGCAATCTCGCGTGAAAGCCGCTCTGGAGCTGGCTGAGCAGCGTGAAAAGCCAACCTGGCTGGAAGTTGATGCTGGCAAGATGGAAGGTACGTTCAAGCGTCAGCCGGAGCGTTCTGATCTGTCTGCGGACATTAACGAACACCTGATCGTCGAGCTTTACTCCAAGTAAAGCTTAGTACCAAAGAGAGGACACAATGCAGGGTTCTGTGACAGAGTTTCTAAAACCGCGCCTGGTCGATATCGAGCAAGTGAGTTCGACGCACGCCAAGGTGACCCTTGAGCCTTTAGAGCGTGGCTTCGGCCATACTCTGGGTAACGCACTGCGCCGTATTCTGCTCTCATCGATGCCGGGTTGCGCGGTGACCGAGGTTGAGATTGATGGTGTACTGCACGAGTACAGCACCAAAGAAGGCGTTCAGGAAGACATCCTTGAAATCCTGCTCAACCTGAAAGGGCTGGCGGTGAGAGTTCAGGGTAAAGATGAAGTCATCCTTACTTTGAATAAATCTGGCATTGGCCCTGTGACTGCAGCCGACATTACCCACGACGGTGATGTCGAAATCGTCAAGCCGCAGCACGTGATTTGCCACCTGACTGATGAGAACGCTGCTATTAGCATGCGTATCAAAGTTCAGCGCGGTCGCGGTTATGTGCCGGCTTCTGCCCGAATTCATTCGGAAGAAGATGAGCGCCCAATCGGCCGTCTGCTGGTCGACGCCTGCTACAGCCCTGTAGAGCGTATTGCCTACAATGTTGAAGCTGCGCGTGTAGAACAGCGTACCGACCTGGACAAGCTGGTCATCGAAATGGAAACCAACGGCACAATCGATCCTGAAGAGGCGATTCGTCGTGCGGCAACCATTCTGGCTGAACAACTGGAAGCTTTTGTTGACTTACGTGATGTACGTCAGCCAGAAGTGAAAGAAGAGAAACCAGAGTTCGATCCGATCCTGCTGCGCCCTGTTGACGATCTGGAATTGACTGTCCGCTCTGCTAACTGCCTCAAGGCAGAAGCTATCCACTATATCGGTGATCTGGTACAGCGTACCGAGGTTGAGTTGCTGAAAACGCCGAACCTGGGTAAAAAATCTCTTACTGAGATTAAAGACGTGCTGGCTTCCCGTGGACTGTCTCTGGGCATGCGCCTGGAAAACTGGCCACCAGCAAGCATTGCTGACGAGTAACCGGATCACAGGTTAAGGTTTTACTGAGAAGGATAAGGTCATGCGCCATCGTAAGAGTGGTCGTCAACTGAACCGCAACAGCAGCCATCGCCAGGCTATGTTCCGTAACATGGCAGGTTCGCTGGTTCGTCATGAAATCATCAAGACGACCCTGCCGAAAGCGAAAGAACTGCGTCGCGTAGTTGAGCCGCTGATTACTCTTGCCAAGACTGATAGCGTTGCTAATCGTCGTCTGGCATTCGCCCGCACTCGTGATAACGAGATCGTGGCAAAACTGTTTAACGAGCTGGGCCCGCGTTTCGCGAGCCGCGCCGGTGGTTACACTCGCATTCTGAAGTGTGGCTTCCGTGCAGGCGACAACGCGCCGATGGCATACATCGAGCTGGTTGATCGTGCTGAGCCGAAAGCAGAAGTTGCTGCAGAGTAATCTGTAGTAACGTAAAAAAACCCGCCCCGGCGGGTTTTTTTATATCTACCGCATCCCCACTTCACTACACTATCTGTACTCTTTTTGTTCATCCCCCGGAGCCGTAGAATGTGGTTACTGGATCAGTGGGCGGAACGCCATATCCTCGATGCCCAAACTAAAGGTGAGTTCGATAACTTACCCGGCAGCGGCGAACCGCTGACTCTCGATGACGACTCGCATGTGCCGGCGGAGCTGCGGGCAGGTTATCGCCTTCTGAAGAATGCTGGATGCCTTCCCCCGGAGCTGGAGCAGCGAAGAGAAGCGGTGGCACTGGCTGATTTACTGAAGGGCGTCCGCCAGGACGATCCTCGTCATGCTGAACTGAGCAAACGGCTTGCCTTGCTCGAACTGAAGCTTCGTCAGGCTGGTCTGAGTACCGACTTTTTACGCGGTGAGTATGCCGAGGCTTTGCTACAAAGAATGAACCAGGAGTAAATATGTATCGTATTGGTGAGCTGGCTAAGCTGGCTGACGTCACGCCAGATACCATCCGTTATTATGAGAAACAGCAAATGATGGATCATGACGTGCGCACCGAGGGAGGATTTCGTCTTTACTCGGATAACGATCTTCAGCGGCTACGCTTTATTCGCTATGCCCGTCAGCTGGGCTTCACTCTGGAAGCGATCCGCGAATTATTGTCGATCCGTATCGATCCGGAGCACCATACCTGCCAGGAATCGAAAGGGATCGTTCAGGCGCGATTAAGCGAAGTCGAGGCGCGGATCAAAGAGTTACAGACGATGCGTCGCTCTTTGCAGCGGCTTAATGATGCCTGCTGTGGGACTGCGCACAGTAGTGTTTATTGTTCGATTCTTGAGGCCCTTGAACAAGGCGCCAGCAATGGCGGTACGGGACGTTGATTTTTTCATCGCGCGGATCTACACTCGCGCGGAATTCACACATGCACTGGAGTTTATATGAGTCGCTATCAGCATACTAAAGGGCAAATTAAAGATAACGCCATTGAGGCACTTCTCCACGATCCGTTATTCAGGCAGCGTGTAGAGAAAAACAAGAAAGGGAAAGGAAGCTATCAACGTAAAGATAAACATGCAGGAAGGATTGACCGGGAGGCCAGTGGCAAGCAAGCGAATCGCTTTTTTACCACTGGCCTTCTGCTTTCGGTGCTGATTAAGAACGGTTGTTTTGCTCTTTCAGCAGATCGCGAATTTCGCTCAGCAGGACTTCTTCTTTAGAAGGAGCTGGCGGCGCCGCCGGAGCCTCTTCTTTCTTACGATTTAACTTATTCATCAGTTTAATCGCCATGAAGATGGCAAACGCGACGATGATGAAATCGAAAACGTTCTGAATGAATACCCCATAATGCATCACGACAGCCGGGACATCGCCCTGGGCATCACGTAGCGTGACGGCAAACTGTTTAAAATCGATCCCGCCAATCAACAGGCCGAGTGGTGGCATAATAATATCTGCGACCAGCGATGAAACAATTTTACCGAATGCTGCACCGATGATCACACCCACTGCCAAATCGACAACGTTCCCGCGCATCGCGAATTCGCGAAACTCTTTTAAAAAACTCATTTTATTCTCCTTGTGCCAGCTGACGTTGTAAGTTTAACAAATGTATTTTCATTTGCCATTCCCAGTAGATAGTTACCGCAAAATATTAACCTTTGAATAATAAGGGATAATAAAAAGGCGCCTGTTCGGCGCCCTGGGAATTACAGGAAGAAAGGACTTGGCTGGAACAGCCTTTCTACATCGGAAATAAACTTCTTATCGGTCAAAAACATGATCACATGATCGCCCTGCTCGATCCGCAGATTATTATTCGCGATCATTACGTCGTTGCCCCGCACAACGGCGCCGATGATCGTACCTGGCGGCAGCTTGATCTCATCGATCGAACGCCCGACCACCCGGGAGGTGCTCTCATCACCGTGCGCCACGGCCTCAATCGCTTCGGCAACACCGCGGCGAAGGGAGGAGACGCCGACAATATCGGCTTTACGAACATGGCTGAGGAGTGCGGAAATTGTGGCCTGTTGAGGTGATATCGCGATATCAATGACACTGCCCTGGACCAGATCCACGTAGGCTCTGCGCTGGATCAGCACCATCACTTTTTTCGCGCCCATTCGCTTCGCCAGCATCGCCGACATAATGTTTGCTTCATCGTCGTTAGTGACGGCAATAAACAGGTCCACCTGGTCAATATGCTCTTCAGCCAGCAGCTCCTGGTCCGATGCATCACCGTAGAAGACGATTGTATGCTGCAGCTTTTCCGCAAGCTCAGCGGCTCGCTGCTGATTACGTTCGATAAGCTTGACGCTGTAATCTTTTTCCAGCTTATGGGCCAGACCCGCGCCAATATTGCCCCCGCCGACCAGCATAATACGCTTATACGGCTTTTCCAGTCGCTGCAGTTCGCTCATGACCGCGCGAATATGCTGCGAGGCGGCAATAAAGAATACTTCATCGCCGGCTTCCACAATCGTCGAACCCTGTGGGCGAATAGGACGATCGTGGCGGAAAATAGCGGCCACACGCGTATCGATATGCGGCATATGCTCCCGCATGGTGGACAACGCATTCCCTACCAGCGGACCACCGTAATAGGCTTTTACTACGGCGAGGCTGACTTTCCCTTCGGCGAAGTTCACGACCTGCAGCGCGCCGGGATATTCGATCAGCCGGTGAATATTGTCGATGACCAGCTGTTCCGGAGCGATTAAGTGATCGATAGGCACCGCTTCAGAATTGAAGAGCTTATCCGCATCACGAACGTAATCTGGCGCACGAATACGCGCAATACGGTTTGGGGTATTGAATAATGAGTAGGCGACCTGACAGGCCACCATATTGGTTTCATCCGAACTGGTGACCGCTACCAGCATATCGGCATCATCGGCCCCCGCCTCGCGCAGTACGCGAGGGTGAGAGCCATGTCCCTGGACGACACGCAGGTCGAACTTATCCTGCAGGCTGCGCAGACGGTCGCCATTGGTATCAACCAGCGTAATATCATTGTTCTCGCCGACAAGGTTTTCCGCCAGCGTGCCGCCGACCTGGCCGGCGCCCAGAATAATAATCTTCATCTGCAGTGACCCATTAATTCCGACGTTTGATTAGCTTAGCGTAAAAGAAGCCATCACCTTCTTCCGGGCCCGGCAGATTTTGCTGCCCGGGGCTCGCCGGCGTACCGGTTGCATGAAGTTCAGCATCCGGGGTTCGTGCGAGGAAGGCGGAAATTTGCTGACTATTCTCTTCCGGCAGAATAGAACAGGTAGCGTAAACCAGCGTACCGCCTGGTTTCAGGTGCTCCCAGGTGGCATTCAGGATCTCGGCCTGCAGCTGGGCTAACTCGGCGATATCCCGATCCCGGCGCAGCCATTTGATATCCGGATGGCGGCGAATGACGCCGGTGGCGGAGCAGGGGGCATCCAGCAGAATACGATCGAACTGTTCGTTGCCACACCACTGCTCAGGGAAGCGACCATCGCCCTGTTTGACTTCGGCTTTCATGCCCAGCCGTTTCAGGTTGTCATAGACGCGTGACAGACGCTGTTCATCAATATCCACCGCCATGACCTGAGCCTGCGGGGCAACCTCCAGAATATGCGTCGTCTTGCCGCCCGGTGCGGCGCAAAGATCGAGAATGCGTTCGCCATTTTCCGGCAGCAGGTAGCGCATACAGCCCTGGGCCGAGGCATCCTGGACGGTGACCCAGCCTTCGGCAAAACCTGGCAACGCATGGACTGGGGCAGGGGTGGCCAGACGCACGGCGTCGGGATAGTCAGGATGGGTGAAGCCCTCTAAGCCGGCCTCTTTAAGCAGAGCAAGCCATTCATCCCGGGAATGATGGTTGCGGTTAACGCGCAGCCACATCGGCGGGCGCTGGTTGTTCGCATCGACGATCTCCTGCCACTGCTGCGGCCAGGCCTGCTGCAGGCGTTTCAGCAGCCATTTGGGATGAAGATAGCGGTTTTCATGCTCAGCAAATTCGACTAATAACGCTTCCTGCTGGCGCTGGAACTGGCGTAGCACGCCGTTGATCAGCCCTTTAAGCTGCGGGCGTTTAATGGCCACCGCGCCTTCTACCGTTTCCGCCAGTGCGGCATGCGGAGGAATACGGGTATAGAGCAACTGATAAAGCCCAACCATGATCAGAAAATGCACGGTGCGCTGTTTGCCGGTCATCGGACGCGCCATCAGCTTGTTGATAAGCCACTCAAGCTGACTGAGCGTACGCAATACGCCAAAGCACAGCTCCTGCAACAGCGCTTTGTCTTTATCGCTGACTTTCTGCTGCAGAGGGGGCAAAACGTTGCTCAAAGACTGACCTTGTTCTACCACTTGCTCGATAGCCTGGGCGGCCAGACTGCGTAAGTTTATTTTGTTTTTCATAAGCGCAAAAATAAAAATGCCCGGCTAACCCGGGCTTTTAAAGAGACAACCGTCAGGCGAGACGGGTACCAGGGATGAACCACTCCCGGCGGGAATTGAGTAAGTCCTGCGAGCTCATCGCTTTTTTACCCGCTGGCTGTAGTGATTCCAGACTGAGGATCCCATCACCCGTGGCGACCTGAATACCCTGTTTGGTTGCTGCCACTATTGTTCCCGGCTCGGCGTGCGTGGCTTCGGCAATAACCGATGCCCGCCAGACTTTGACTGGCTGCCCGTCAATCTCCAGCCAGCTCATTGGCCAAGGATTAAACGCCCGGATGCAACGTTCCAGCTGTGCAGC
This sequence comes from Klebsiella sp. D5A, assembly GCF_001620885.1. NCBI lineage: Bacteria > Pseudomonadati > Pseudomonadota > Gammaproteobacteria > Enterobacterales > Enterobacteriaceae > Klebsiella > Klebsiella sp. D5A. Next base: position 20,311 of record NZ_LOAR01000029.1, read on the forward strand.
GGAAAGCGACCAGTCGATGCGGGCCTCTTCTTTACTCAGCTTCTCGGCATAACTGACGAGTGACTCGTCCTGGACTTCAGGCTGTGCCGTTCCGTTTGCCAGTTGCGCTAAGGTTGTCAGCAGTCCCTGTGGGCCGAGGCCGGCCAGCTTATCGTACAGGCTGCCGCTGGTATCCTCAGCGGTAATGGGGCAGGAAAGCTTATACAGCATGTCACCCGTATCAAGGCCGACGTCCATCTGCATGATGGTCACGCCGGTTTCGCTATCGCCCGCCCACAGCGAACGCTGGATCGGCGCGGCGCCACGCCAGCGCGGCAGCAGGGAGCCATGAACGTTGATACAGCCCAGTCGCGGCATTTCAAGCACCGCTTTTGGCAGAATCAGACCATACGCCACCACCACCATGATATCGGCGCCCAAATCGGCGACGAGCTGTTGGTTCTCCTGCGGACGAAGAGACGATGGCTGGAATACGGGGACATCATGGGCTTCAGCCAGCACTTTTACCGGGCTCGGCATCAATTTTTTGCCGCGTCCCGCGGGACGGTCTGGCTGAGTAAACACGCCAACGATCTGATGTTCAGACGACAACAACGCGTCAAGATGACGCGCTGCAAAATCGGGGGTGCCGGCGAAAATGATACGTAGTGAATGTGACACGGTATTCCTTGTTATCAGGCACGGGAACGTAAACGATCCAGTTTCTCAACCTTCTGACGAATGCGCTGTTGTTTGAGCGGTGACAGATAGTCAATAAACAGTTTGCCAACCAGGTGATCCATTTCATGCTGGATACAGATCGCCAGCAGGCCATCGGCCTCCAGCTCAAACGGCTTACCGTCGCGATCCAGCGCACGGATCTTCACTTTTTCCGCACGGGGTACCAGAGCACGCTGTTCCGGAATGGACAAGCAGCCTTCTTCAATACCGGTTTCGCCGTCTTTTTCCAGCAGCTCCGGGTTGATTAACACCAGCCGCTCTTCACGATTTTCCGACACATCGATCACGATGATGCGCTGATGGATATCGACCTGGGTTGCGGCCAGACCGATGCCTTCCTCGGCGTACATGGTGTCGAACATATCATCGACGATACGCTGAATTTCCGCATTCACTTCTTTGACCGGCTCGGCGACTTTGCGAAGGCGCTCGTCCGGAATATGTAACACTTGCAAAACTGCCATAAAGTTCCAGAGTCGTATTCAGGAGTTGATAAGATTATTAGCTCTATTCTAGACAAAACCCCCTGCAATTGACAGTCTCACTGTCCAATCGCAAAGATTGTCAATGCCGCTTATGGCAGGGGGTAAGGATGACGCCCGACGAGATTTGGCTGCGGCTGATGAAGGTCAATAATTTGTATGGCGACAGGATGCTGGATATTGCGCAGCGGTTATGCGCAGCCGCTTTCGTGGATAGTGAAGCGCTACATGCCGTTGGGATGACCGCGGCGCAGGTGAAGCCATTTTTACGGTTTGACGAGCGGGAGCTTGACGAGACGCAGCGCTGGCTGGAACACCCGGATCATCATCTGTTACGGGCTGACGATCCGCGCTATCCGTTGCGGCTAAGGGCTATCGCTGATTACCCCGGCGCGTTGCTGGTCAGTGGCGACCCCGCCCTGCTTCACAGCGCGCAGCTTGCCGTTATTGGCAGCCGTTTGCACTCCTGGTATGGCGCCCGCTGGGGAAAACTGTTCAGCGAAACGCTGGCGCGTAGAGGGATCACCATCACCAGTGGGCTGGCGTTAGGCATTGATGGCGTTGCGCACCGCGGCGCGTTGGCCGCGGAGGGGAAAACCATCGCGGTGCTGGGCAACGGGCTGGAACAGGTTTATCCGCGGCGCCATGCAAACCTCGCCCAACAGATCATCGACAATGGCGGTACGCTGGTCTCTGAATTTCCACTCATTACGCCGCCGCTTCCCGCTCATTTTCCCCGACGTAACCGTATTATCAGCGGCTTAAGTTTGGGCGTGCTGGTGATTGAGGCGGCGTTGCGAAGCGGATCGCTGGTCACCGTCCGTTGCGCCCTGGAGCAGGGAAGAGATGTGTTCGCCCTGCCTGGCCCGATTGGTAATCCGGGATCTGAAGGTCCGCACTGGTTAATCAAGCAAGGCGCGGTACCGGTGACCTCGCCAGAGGATATCGTGGAGTACTGGCAAAACGAGCTGGCCTGGCTTACTGATACGTCTGATTCGATAAATAATTGCGCCGATCAGCCGTCTGTAGCATTGCCATTTCCGGAGCTCCTGGCTAACGTAGGAGATGAGGTAACACCTGTTGACGTTGTCGCTGAACGTGCCGGCCAATCTGTGCCAGTAACCGTAGCTCAGCTACTTGAACTGGAGTTAGCAGGCTGGATCGCAGCTGTACCCGGCGGCTATGTCCGATTAAGGAGGGCAAGCCATGTTCGACGTACTCATGTATTTGTTTGAAACTTACATCCATAACGAAGCAGAAATGCGCGTGGATCAGGACAAACTGACGCGGGATCTTACCGATGCAGGCTTTGAGCGGGAAGATATCTATAACGCGTTAATGTGGCTCGAGAAACTGGCTGATTATCAGGAAGGTCTCGTTGAACCCATGCAGCTCGCTTCCGACCCGCTGTCGCTTCGGGTGTATACCGAAGAGGAGTGCCAGCGTCTGGATGCCAGTTGCCGGGGATTTTTACTCTTCCTCGAGCAGATTCAGGTGTTGAACCTCGAAACGCGAGAAATGGTGATAGAGCGCGTCCTGGCGCTGGATACAGCAGAATTTGAACTGGAAGACCTGAAATGGGTCATCCTGATGGTACTGTTCAACATTCCGGGCTGTGAAAACGCCTATCAGCAAATGGAAGAATTACTCTTCGAAGTAAATGAAGGTATGCTGCATTAATCTTTTTGCAGCAACATCGAGTTGTTATGACCAAATCAGCACTGTTTTCGGTGCGTAAAAATGAGCCCTGCCCGCAGTGCGGGGCTGAACTGGTGATCCGTTCCGGGAAACATGGCCCGTTTCTCGGCTGTTCGCATTATCCGGACTGTGACTATATCCGTCCCCTGAAAAGTCAGGCGGACGGTCATATCGTTAAGGTGCTGGAGGGACAGGAGTGCCCATCTTGCGGCGCTGTCATGGTGTTACGCCAGGGGCGCTTTGGTATGTTTATCGGCTGCAGTCGCTATCCCGAATGCGAGCATACCGAGCTGATTGATAAACCCGATGAGACCGCTATCGCCTGTCCGCAATGCGGACAAGGGCATCTGGTCCAGCGTCGCTCTCGTTTCGGTAAAACCTTTCATTCCTGCGATCGCTACCCTGATTGCCAGTTCGTTATCAATTTTAAACCGGTAGCGGGCGAATGCCCTGAATGCCATTACCCGCTGTTAATTGAAAAGAAGACGGCGCAGGGGCTCAGACGCTTCTGTGCCAGTAAACAATGTGGAAAGCCGATCCCGGCGGAATAAATCAGTGAACAATAACCTGCCCTCAGAAACCGTCGCCCATGCCGTGGCGGTACTGAAAAATGAACATGTCATCGCCTACCCCACAGAAGCCGTTTTTGGCGTTGGCTGCGATCCAGACAGCGAAACGGCCGTCATGCGTCTGCTGGAGCTGAAGCAGCGTCCTGTTGACAAGGGATTGATCCTTATCGCCGCCAGCTTTGAGCAGTTGAAGCCTTATGTTGATGATTCACGGTTAAGTGACTCGCAGCGGGACGCTATCTTTTCCTGCTGGCCGGGACCGGTGACGTTTGTATTCCCGGCGCGTCCTGAAACGCCGCGCTGGCTGACGGGGCGTTTTGATTCGCTGGCCGTACGCGTGACCAACCATCCGCTGGTGATTGAATTGTGCGAAGCTTACGGGAAACCGCTGGTCTCGACGAGCGCCAATCTCACCGGGCAACCACCGTGTCGTACCACCGCAGAGGTTCATGCTCAGTTTGGTGACAGCTTCCCGGTTGTGGATGGCGCCACGGGTGGACGGCAAAATCCATCTGAAATCCGTGATGCCCTGACGGGTAAACTGTTCCGCCAGGGGTGAACCATGGAAACCTATGCCGTTTTTGGTAATCCGATCGCGCACAGCAAGTCGCCTTCTATTCATCAGCTGTTTGCCCGCCAGTTAGGGATTACTCATCCTTATGGACGTGTGCTGGCGCCACTGGACGATTTTGTCTCTTCTCTGAATCAGTTCTTTGCAGAAGGAGGAAAGGGGGCCAACGTCACCGTTCCTTTTAAAGAGGAAGCTTTTGCGCGCGCGGACGAGCTGACAGAACGCGCTGCGCTGGCGGGAGCAGTAAACACCCTGAAACGCCTGGAAGATGGCCGTTTACTGGGGGACAACACCGACGGTATTGGCCTCCTGAGCGATCTGGAACGCCTGGGGTTCATTAAGCCGCGCCAGCGGATCCTGCTGGTAGGTGCTGGTGGCGCATCACGCGGGGTTCTTTTGCCGCTTCTGTCGCTGGGATGTGCCGTCACGATCGTGAATCGAACCTATTCTCGTGCCCATGAGTTAGCCACTCTCTTCGCCCATACCGGTAGCGTCAGCGCAAGAGAGATGGATACCTTATCCGGGGAAACATTCGATCTGATCATCAATGCGACGTCCAGTGGAATAGACGGTGATGTACCGGCTATCCCGGCATCTGTTGTCCACGCTGACGTGTATTGCTATGACATGTTTTACCAGAAAGGGCCAACACCGTTTCTTCACTGGTGCCAGCAGTATGGCGCAGTCCACTGTGCTGATGGGCTGGGAATGCTGGTGGCGCAAGCCGCCCATGCTGTTCTGCTATGGCACGGCGTCCTGCCGGCTATCGCTCCGGTCATCGAAACGCTGCAGCAGGAACTGAATGCATGAATCAGGCGATTCAGTTTCCTGACCGGGAATCATGGGATGCCGAACGGCAGGGTGTGGTTTTTCCTGTGCTGGTCAATGGGATGCAATTAACCTGCGCAATTTCAGGGCAGAGCCTGCAGCAGCGTTTTAGCGCAGAGGGGCCAGCGCAATGGCTGGCCGCCTTCCAGGAACATCGTTGGGATCTAGAGGAAGAGGTGGAAGCATTGATCCGCGATGGTCAGGAAGATGCTCAGGGCTGGATCTGGTTATCCTGATCCAGGTATTCATTTTTCCATTTCACATAGTTATTTGCTGAATACTTCAGTCCTTCCCGTTCCGTCTCCGTCAGGGGGCGGATCTGTTTGACCGGATTGCCAAAGTAAAGGTAGCCGCTTTCCAGTTGTTTGTTCTGCGGTACCAAACTGCCTGCACCAATCATGACGTCATCGCCAACGACGACACCATCTAATAAGATCGAACCCATACCAACCAGCACGCGGTTGCCGATAGTGCAGCCGTGCAGCATCACTTTATGACCAACAGTTACATCCTCACCAATGATCAGCGGATTTCCCTCCGGCTTATAAGAGGACTTATGGGTCACATGGAGAACGCTACCGTCTTGAATATTGCTGCGTTGACCTATCGATACATAGTTGACGTCGCCGCGAATAGCCACCAGAGGCCAGACGCTGACATCATCGGCAATTCTGACATCACCGATGACAACGCTGGATGCGTCAATCATGACGCGAAGACCGATTTGTGGGAAAAATGCTTTATAGGGGCGCAGCTGAGCAGACATATAGACCTCAAAATACCGGAATGTAAGAAGACTTTGGTGGCTTTTATCTCCCTGTGCAACCCCTGAAAACGGTGAAAATTGAGCAAATCGTGCAATTACGCGACGAAAAGGGTGAAAAATCACCATTCAGAAAAAAAGATCGAAAAAAGGCTTGTGCAAAAAAATGGGATCCCTATAATGCGCTCCCACTGACACGGCAGATGTGAATCACTTCACAC
>NZ_LOAR01000030.1:0-19460 GCF_001620885.1 Klebsiella sp. D5A
GCATGGGGCCGGAGTTCCGTCCGATGCTGCGCTTCTATGTGACCGGCGGCCAGGTGGACAACGAGCACACCGCGAAGGTTAACAACACCAAAGACCAGCAGCTGGATTCGCTGAACGTCGGCGGGATGTTTGAGGCGTGGTTCTGATGCGATAACGTTGTCGAAGGCGCGTTCCCGGCTGGCGCTACGCTTAGCCGGGCTACGACTGGTGCGCTCCATTTATGCCGGATGGCGGCTGACGCCTTATCCGGCCTACGTTCCTTCCCGCAGGCTCACACAACGTAGGCCCGGCAAGCGCTGCGCCGCCGGGCGGTCAGGCACCGTACCCGCGGTAGTGCCGGATGGCGGCATCAATGCCTTATCCGGCCTACGTTCCTTCCCGCAGGCTCACACAACGTAGGCCCGGCAAGCGCAGCGCCGCCGGGCGGTCAGGCGCCGTGCCTGCGGTAGTGCCGGATGGCGGCATAAATGCCTTATCCGGCCTACAGAAAACCTCCTTCCCCCGTAGGTCCGGCAAGCGCAGCGCCGCCGGGCAGCTGGCCCTGGTCCCCCTCAGTTCACCGTCAGGCGCAGGGCCAGATCCTGCGGGTAGGGGTCAAAATAGTTCTGCGCCTGCAGGTAGCGATCCGGATACTCGGCCAGATAGTGCTTAAGCAGCGTCAGCGGGGCGAGGATCGGCAGCAGCCCGGCGCGATAGTTGAGGATCACCTCCCGCAGCTCGCCGCGCTGGCGGCTGTTGAGCTGGTCGCGGAAATAACCCTGAATATGCATCAGCACGTTGGTGTGGTTTTTCCGCGAGGCGGGCTGCTTGAGGATCGCCATCAGCTTTTCGCGATAGACCTCGAAGAACGCCTCCAGATCCTCCCATTCATGCAGCGAGGCGACGAACGGACCGATCTCCCGGTAGCCCGCCTGGTGGTGAGCCAGCAGCTGCAGCTTGTAGCGGCTGTGAAAGGCCAGCAGGCCGTGACGGGTCAGGCCGCGGGCGCGCAGGGCGTTGAGTTCATGCAGGGCGAAAACGCGCTCGACAAAATTCTCCCGCAGCAGCGGATCGTGCAGCCGGCCATCCTCTTCCACCGGCAGCCACGGGTAGCGCGCCATCAGGGCGCCGGTAAACAACCCCACGCCTTCCTTACGCCCGCGATTGCCTTTTTCGTCATACAGCCGCACGCGCTCCATCCCGCAGCTCGGCGATTTGGCGCAGACGATAAAGCCCGACAGCTCGCCCAGGGTTGCGAGGTGGGCGCTGGCGAAATCAGCCATCTTCTCCGTCACATCCTCGTGCGGGGCGTGGCTGAAGCGCATGCGGATCTCCCCGACTGGAGTCTGCACCAGGCGGAGCGCCGGGCGGGGAACGGGCAGGCCGATCGCCATCTCCGGGCAGACGGGTTTAAACGCCACCCACTGCGCGAGCTCATCCATCACAAAGCCCATACGCTTATGCCCGCCGTCGAATCGCACGGCTGAGCCGGTTAAACATCCGCTGATCCCAATGACAGGTTGCGTGTTCATGGCGCTGTCCTCTCTTCTGCTGTGGTTCGGGTAAAGAAAAGGGTCACGGTGGCGACCGTAATGCCGAATTTCTTCATCTCGGTTTTGTTAAATAAATGGCTGCCGTCCTGCAGGAACATCCAGTCGTCAAAGTGCAGCAGCCACCGGCTGCCGCTGGCCTCGACGTTCATGCTGTAGCGCCAGTGAAAGGCATTGCCTGCCGCCTGGCCGCTGGCCACCCCTTCGATATCCCCGGCGGTGCCCTGATAACGGTTATCGCCGGTGCGGCGAATGCGCCACACCCGCTGTTGCTTCTCGCCATCGTCATAGATAAAGCGCTCATGGAGTGTCAGGGTGTCGCCGACGACGTCGCCATCGATCTCTACATGGAAGCGGCGCAGCTGCTTGCCGCTACGATCCTGCACCATCCCCCACGCCTCGGTTCGCCCCTGAAAATAGTGAAAGATGTCGAGGGCGGGCTGCTGCTGCCGGTACTCCGTGACCTCGGTGCTGCAGCCGGCGAGGATCAGCATCAGCAGCGCCAGGCCAAGGGTCAGAATGCGTTTCATGGTGTACCTCCGATCAACTGCTGACGCAGTTCGGGATAAGTGGTGCGCGGATCGAGCCAGATGGCGAGAAAGCGGGTGCTGAACGCCGCCGACTGGCGCGGGCCGAGCGGGGTAAAGGCGGTCTGCGCGGCGCTGGCGCGGTACCAGAACTGCCCCTCGCCGCCGCTGACCACGAACGCCAGCTGGCTGCCCGGCGCGACGTCCGGCCAGATCCCCTGCAGCATGCGCAGCCAGGTTTCGCTGCGCGGCTCCTGCTGCAGAATGCCCTGCGCCTGCCACTGGTCGCGGGTGGCGTCCACCAGCGCGTCGCGATCGATGTCGCGCCGGTAGGTGATGATCAGCGCCCGATCCTGTTGCGGGCCGTCATACCGGCCATTGGGCGTGCGCAGCTGCGAGTGATAGACGGTGAATGGCCCCCAGGTGAGGGTCGCCTCGCCGACGCGACGCCACGTCAGCCAGTCGGCGGCGTGGGCCGCCGGGGCAAGGGTGGTCAGCCACAGCAGTAACAGCGCGAATCTCATTTTCGCCTCCCCATCCCCAGATGGAATAACAGCATGAGCACCAGCCAGCCGCAGGCCATGGCGGCCACGGCAAGCGCCATCGGCACCAGCAGGGTCATGGCTCCAAGGCGAGCGCCGATCAGGTAGGCCACCGGGCCGCCGAGGGTCGCCACCGTGGCCAGCACCCAGCCGGGAAGCGTCGTGGTGCGGGTCAGTCGGGTCCAGACGACGGCGAACATCAGCCACAGGGCCACCATCCACAGGGGCAGCAGGCTGTCGCCGCGAAAATCGATCAGTCCCGCCAGCGCCCAGCAGGCGTCCAGGCCGCAGCCCGCCGCGGCCAACAGCAGGGCGGGTGGACGACTGGCCGCCGGCAACCGCAGCCAGGCGAAAATGGCCAGCGTCAGCCAGATCAGCAGACCGCGCTCGCGTAACATCACCACCAGCGTCCAGTAAACATCGAACGCAAGGGCCATCAGCAGGTGCTGCGCCGGGCGTGTCATACCCGCTCCGCGGTGAGCTGCACCACGCTGATGGTGCGGGCGTTAAATCCGGCTTCGCAGTAGCCGAAGTAGTAGAGCCACATCCGGCGGAAGCGCTCATCAAAGCCGAGCTTTTCAATATCCTGCCAGGCGTGGGTAAAACGCTGCCGCCAGTGCGCCAGGGTGCGGGCGTAATCCGGGCCCATGTCGAACAGGTTGCGCACCACAAAATCGGTATGGCGGGTCATCAGCTCGCTCATTGCGGTGATGCTGGGCAAAAAGCCGCCGGGGAAGATGTAGCGCTGGATAAAATCGACGCTTTTGCTGTAGTCGCGGTAACGCTGATCCTGGATGGTGATCGCCTGTAGGGCCATTCTGCCGCCCGGGCGCAGGCGCGCCTGGCAGGTGCGGAAGAAGGCCGGGAGGTAGCGCTGGCCCACCGCCTCAATCATCTCCACCGACACCAGTTTGTCGTACTCGCCGCGCAGATCGCGGTAGTCGCAGAGCAGCACCTCGACGCGATCCTGCAGCCCGGCGCGGGCCATGCGCTCGGTAGCCCAGCGGTGCTGCTCCCGGGAAAGGGTGGTGGTGGTGACCCGGCAGCCGTAATGGCGGGCGGCGTACTCGGCCAGCGCCCCCCAGCCGGTGCCAATCTCCAGCAGATGATCGCCGGGAGTGAGCGCCAACTGATCGCACAGGCGCGCCATCTTAGCCCGCTGGGCCTGGGTCAGATCCTGCTGGTCATCGGTAAACAACGCGCTGGAGTAGAGCAGGTCGTCATCCAGAAAGTGGGCATAAAATTCGTTGCCGAGGTCATAATGGGCGGCGATGTTCTCCCGCGCCTGGGCGCGGGTGTTGCGGCGGGTCCAGTGGCGCAGGCGGGCGACGGGCTTGCCCAGCAGACGAAAGCCGCGCTCCAGACGCCCCAGCACCTCGCCGTTGCGCGCGAGGATCTGCAGCAGCGCCGTCAGCTGGTGGCTCTCCCAGTCGCCGTCCATCCAGGCCTCGGCCGCCGCCAGGCTGCCGCCGGTCAGCAGACGCCAGTACACCTCCGGCGTGCAGACCCGCGCCTCGGCGCGCAGTGCGGCGGCGGGGTCGCCAAAATGAAACGTCTGCGCCCCTTCGCGCACGGTGAGCGAGCCTTCGCGGAGGCCGCTCAACAGACGAAAGAGCAGCCAGCGCGCGAGCCGCACGTTGCGCGGCACATCGGGTTCAAGCGCAAAGACAGGATCGGTCATGAGCGTTCACTCCTGCTAACAGGATGGTTGTACAGCGGCACGCGCTTCAGCCACAGCCGCAGCGCCTGCCAGTAGATGGCGAGGACGGTTTTCAGGGTCATCAGCGGCAGACGCAGCAGCAGCCCGCGCAGGTTGGCGCGGGTCAATGGCACGCGGCTCAGGGCCAGCGTGGCGTCGAACACCTTGCTGGCCTGATGGTTTTCAATATGCATGTGCAGCGTTTTGCCGGGCGCGTTGAAGCGCCAGTGATAGACCATGTCCATCGGGTTAAACGGCGAAACGTGAAAGGCTTTCTCCAGCGGGCGCGCCTGCTGGCCGTCCACCGCGTAGTAATGACGCTCATTCCACGGCGTGTTGCGCACTTCGGCCAGCACCCAGCGCAGGGTGTCGGCCTCGTCATAGCAGTAGTAAAAGTTGACCGGATTAAAATGGAAGCCGAAGTAGCGCAGCTGGGTCAGGAGCATCACGCGTCCCGCCGGGCGGCAGCCGGTCAGGCTCTCCAGCCGGTTCAGCACCTGGGCCTTCAGCGGCGCGCCCAGCGGATAATCGGCGTCGTACCAGGCAGCGGCGGCCAGGCGGTTGCGGCGGATGCCCGCCTCAGGCAGCCTGTCCAGTTCGTCGAGGTCGAGCCAGGCCATAAACAGGCGGTAGACGAAGTGGTGCGCCTTCGGCTGCAGGCGACGGTGGCGCAGGACGCCCTGATAGAGGCAGCTGTTCATCTCAGTTGCCCTCCGCCGCGGCGATGCCCTGCACCACGTCGAGCGCGCTGCGCACCCCGTCCTCATGAAAGCCGTTGTACCAGTAGGCCCCGCAGTACCAGCTCCGCTGCTGGCCGTTAATCTCTTCGCGCCGCAGCTGGGCCGACCAGCTTTGCGGGTTAAACAGCGGATGCTCATAGACGAAGCGCTGCCAGACGTAGCGGTCATCCACCGGCGCGTCCGGGTTCAGGGTGACGCAGAATAGCGGCGCGTCTGCGGGCAGCCCCTGGAGAATATTCATGTTGTAGGTGACGCAGGCCCGGGCCCGATCCCCGTCGCTAAGGCGATAGTTCCAGCTGGCCCAGGCACGCTGGCGCTCCGGCAGCCAGCGCGGATCGCTGTGCAGCACCACCTCGTTGCGCTGCCAGCCGATATCCCCGAGGACTTCGCGTTCGGAATCGGTGGGCGCCGCCAGCATCGCCAGGGCCTGCGCGGAGTGGCAGGCGAAGATCACCTGGTCAAAATGCGCCTCCCCGGACGCCAGCCGCAGGGTGACCCCCGTCGGGTGACGGTCCACCTGCTGTATCGGCGCGTTGAGCCGCAGATTCAGACGATCGCCGAGCCTGGCGAGCAGGGCGCGAACGTACTCCCGGGAACCGCCGGGCACCACGTACCACTGCGGGCGATCGCGAATATCCAGCAGGCCGTGGTGTTCAAAGAAGCGTAAAAACAGCGGCAGCGGGAAGCGACGCATCTCCTGCAGCGACGACGACCAGATGGCCGCCCCCATCGGCAGAATATAGTGGCGGGCGAAGAAGGGGCTGAAGCGGTGGCGGGCGAGGAAGCTCTCCAGCGTCGCCCCCGGATCCAGCGCCTCGGTCAGCGCCAGTTTCGCCAGCCGGTTAAAGCGGACGATCTCGCTCAGCAGCCCCCAGAAGGCCGGCTTCAGCAGATTGCGCCGCTGGGCGAAAAGCGAGGTCAGGCTGTGACCGTTGTACTCCAGGCCGCTGGTCGGGTTGTGAACCGAGAAGCTCATCTGCGTTTTTTGCCCGTCGATCCCCAGCTCGCTGAGCAGGCCCATAAAGCGCGGATAGGTGCGATCGTTGTAGACGATAAATCCGGTATCGATGGCCCAGGTGCCCTGCGGCGTGGCGACATCCACGGTGGCGGTGTGGCCGCCCGGCGTGGCGCCCGCTTCGAACAGCGTCACCTGATGGTGTCCGGCCAGCCGCCAGGCGCAGGTCAGCCCGGCGATGCCGCTACCGATGATGGCGATGTTCATGAGCGCACCATCCTGCGCAACAGCAGGCGCTGGATACCCGATGGCAGGCTGGCCAGCAGCCGCAGGGCCAGGCTGAAACCGGTGGGGAAGGCGATGTGGTTTTTGCCTTTCGCCAGGCCGTGGCGGATCGCCGCCACCGCCCGATCCACGCTCACCCGGCCGGGCATGGCGAAGTCGTTTTTGCGCGTCAGCGGGGTGTCGACGAAGCCCGGAGAGACCACCGTGACGGCCACCCCTTTCGGCTCCCAGTCCAGACGCAGGCTGTTGGCAAACCAGGTCAGCGCCGCCTTGGAGGCGCCATAGGCTTCCGCGCGCGGGAAGGGTAGCCAGTGCGCCATCGAGCTGACCAGCACCACCCGATCGCCTGCCTCCAGCTGCGTCTGCAGCGCCGCCAGGCAGTTCACCGGCCCGAGAAAGTTGGTGGCCATCACTCGCTCCACGAGGGCGGCATCCACCTGCCCGTGGTCGAGGTATTCGCAGGTCCCGGCGCAGAGAATGATCAGGTCGGCAAAACAGCCCGTCAGCGCCTGGCGACAGGCGTCCCTGTCTGTCATATCGAACAGGCGCACACTGATGTTGGGGCTGAACTGCTGGAGCGTTGCCAGGCGCGAAGCATCGCGCCCGCAGGCGATAACCAGATGGCCATCCGCCGCGAAGGATTTCGCCAGACCGGCGCCGATCCCGGAGCTGGCGCCGGTGATGAGCACCGTCATCATGAGCGCACCCTCCGCTTCACGCCGCGTACCGCCCAGCCCAGCAGGGGAAGATGCTCGTAGATCATCTCCCCGGCGTCGTAGTAGTCGCGCTGATGGAGGATCTGCTCCCCGGCGATGTCCACCACCGAGCAACCCGGCAGGGCCAGGGTTTCTCCACCGGCAATGCGCGGATGCGACCAGTGCATGGTCCAGGTCACGGCGAACCGTTGGCCGTCGCAGAGCGGCGTGTCGATGGTGAACCGGCACTGCTCCACGTTGGCCAGCAGATGGGTAAAGTAGCGCTGAATGGCGAACAGCCCCTGATGCTGACCAAAAGGATCGCTCAGCGTCGCATCCGGATGGTACAGCGCGGCCAGCGCCGCGGGCGGCTGCGCATCCAGCCCGGCGTAGTACTCAACGAAACGACGAATCACAGACGGCGAGGTGCTCATGGATCACATCCTGGCTAGATACGGTAGCGTAATGGCATACTTAAAACTTACACAAATAAAATTATTTGTCCAAGTTTGTAGAAAAATATATTTTATTTGTGTTAAAAATCATGTTGTTATGATTGGTGTTTTAAGGGGGGATCGTGAGTGGTGCGAAGGGCAAGCGTGCGCCCGCCGCGCCACCGGGCGCTGGCGGAACAGAGAGTGGGGTAAGTTAAAACAGAGGGTTAGAGCGGAATCACCTCGAGGGAGACGACCTGCTGCTGCCAGAGTTCCACCTGCCTCTGGCGGGCGGCGGAAAGTTTGCCGCTGGTAACCAGCAGCCAGTTGCGCTGGGGGAAAATCTCCGGCGCCAGGGCGGCGGGAGGCACCGGCAGAACGTCGATGCGATGGCCCTGGCCGGTACGTTTGAGCGCCTCAAGCCAGATTTCGCAGGCGTCGGTCAAGTGCCAGCCGGTGATCAGAAAGTTGTCCCCGGGCGCCTTCTTGTCGCCTTCGAGGCAAAACGAGGTATAGGCGATGATGATGCCGTCGAGAATTTCGCGCAGCGTCATGATGGCCGGCACGTTGGCGGAGACCTGGCTGCGCAGCGGACGCAGCACCTCGGTGACCAGCTCCTGGCGCGGATATTCGCGCCCGGCGTCGTAGATCAGCTGGCGCAGGGACTCGATTTTTCCCTCTTTCAGCCTCTGCAGCATGGTCTCCTGCAACGTCAGCCAGTTGTTGGTGCGCCGTGCGCCGGGGCGCGACAACAGGGGCTTCACCTGGCTGACTGGTACCCCTTTTTTCACCCAGTCGAGGATCTTCAGCGCCTGCTGGACGTCGTCATCGCTGTACTGACGGTGACCACCATCGGTGCGCAGCGGCTTGAGCAGGCCATAGCGGCGCTGCCAGGCGCGAAGCGTGGTCGCATTTATCCCGCATAGTCGGGCAAATTCGCCGATGGAGTAAGGCATGGAGGCCACCTGTTAACAAAGAATATTCTCAATATACTACGAATCACGTCGGCTGGCGTGAAGTGTAGTGGCTTTGCACTACACTTTCCCCTACCGCGTAAATGAAAGGAGTTCTCATGAAGCTATGGCCTGTTGTCACTGGCGTTGCTATCGCGTTGACCCTGGTGGCCTGCAAATCGCCCACCCCGCCGAAGGGCGTTCAGCCGATTAGCGGGTTTGACGCCAGCCGTTACCTTGGAAAATGGTATGAAGTCGCCCGCCTGGAGAATCGCTTCGAGCGAGGCCTGGAGCAGGTGACCGCCACCTACGGCGCCCGCAGCGACGGGGGGATCAGCGTCGTCAATCGCGGTTATGACCCGGTCAAAAAACGCTGGAATGAGAGCGACGGAAAAGCCTACTTCACCGGCGCCCCCACCACCGCGGCGCTGAAGGTGTCGTTCTTCGGGCCATTCTACGGCGGCTATAACGTGATCCGCCTGGACGACGACTACCAGTACGCGCTGGTCAGCGGCCCCAACCGCGACTATCTGTGGATCCTGTCGCGCACCCCCACCATTCCGGCGGCGGTGAAGCAGGATTACCTGAATACCGCGCGCGAGCTGGGCTTTGACGTCGATCGCCTGGTGTGGATCCGCCAGACGCCGCGCTAGCCTCGCCCCTTAGCGGCTGAGCAGGTGGGTATAAAACACGTACAGCCCGGCCAGCGCCGCCACGTTCAGCGCCACGCTGACGAAAAACCACCGCCGGAAGGGCTGCTTTTGGGTTTTATGGCGAAAGCACTGCTGGCCGAGGATGGCCCCCGGCCAGCCTCCCGCCAGGCCCAGCACCAGCAGCGTGGTTTCCGGCACCCGTCGCCAGGCTTTGCGCGCCGCCAGCTTGTCGGCGCCATAGATAAGCCATGTCAGAAGGCTGCTCAGTAAAAACCACATCGCCAGCGGGTAGGGCAGCAGGGCGCTGCCCACGGCGGTGAGCAGCAGCAGGGAATAACACACCAGGTTCAGATTCATAGGGACGTTCACGCCGGCCAGAAGAATGGCGCCACTATAGCCAATTTCCCGTACCGGCGTAAACGCGGCGGGTTATTCGCTACGCTTGCCCCGATGCCGGGACAGCCACATCAGCTTATATGCCGCCGGAATGATAAATAGCGACAGCAGCGGGGCGGTGATCATCCCGCCAATCATCGGCGCGGCGATGCGACTCATCACTTCCGACCCGGCGCCGGTGCCCCATAAAATCGGCAACAGGCCGGCGATAATCACCGCCACGGTCATCGCCTTCGGCCGCACGCGCAGCACCGCCCCCTGGTACAGCGCCTCGTCGAGCTTATCGACGTTGAAAGTCTGCGGATTCTTCAGCGACGGTTCCGCCTCGATGGCGTGGCGCAGGTACATCAGCATCACCACGCCAAACTCCGCCGCCACCCCGGCCAGGGCGATAAAGCCGGTCCCGGTGGCTACCGACAAATGGAACCCCATCCAGTAGAGAAACCAGATCCCGCCGACGAGGGCGAACGGCACGCTGGTGATAATCAGCAGCGCCTCGCCGACGCGGCGGAACGCCAGGTATAGCAGCACGAAGATAATCATCAGCGTCATCGGCACCATCAGCTTCAGCTTCTGATTGGCGCGCTCCAGCAGCTCAAACTGCCCGGAGTAGGACACACTGATGCCCGGCTTCAGCTTCACCTCCTTGCCGATGCCCTGCTGCAGATCGTGCACTACCGACACCATGTCGCGGTCGCGGGCGTCGATGTAGATCCAACTGGTCGGGCGGGCGTTCTCGGTTTTCAGCATCGATGGTCCGGTGACCACCTTCACCTCAGCCACGTCGCCGAGGACGATCTGTTGCTTCAGCGGCGTGAGGATCGGCAGCTGGCGCAGGGTCTCCGGGCTGTCGCGATAGCTCTGCGGGTAGCGGATGTTGATCGGATAGCGCTCGACGCCCTCTACCGTTTCGCCAACCATCGCGCCGCCGATGGCGGACGAGACGAACAGCTGCACGTCGCCGACGGTCATCCCGTAGCGGGCCGCCTTCTCGCGCTGAATATCAATGTTGAGGTAGCGCCCACCGACCAGCCGCTCGGCTAATGCCGACGTGACTCCCGGCACGCTGCGCGCCACCCCTTCAATTTGTTCGGCGATGGCGTCGATATCGGCCAGATTAGTGCCGGAAACTTTAATGCCAATCGGGCTCTTGATGCCGGTGGAGAGCATGTCGATGCGGTTGCGGATCGGCGGCACCCACAGGTTCGCCAGCCCCGGCAGGCGCACGGTCTTGTCCAGCTCCTCGACGATCTTCTCCATGGTCATCCCCGGTCGCCACTGATCCTGTGGCTTAAGCTGAATGGTGGTCTCTACCATCTCCAGCGGCGCCGAGTCGGTAGCGGTTTCGGCTTTGCCGGTTTTGCCGAACACCCGGGCCACTTCCGGCACCGTCATGATCAGCTTATCGGTTTTCTGCAGCATATCCGCCGCCTGCGCAGCGGAGATCCCCGGCAGCGTTGACGGCATATACAGCAGATCGCCCTCGTTGATCTGCGGCAGAAACTCGCCGCCGACCCGGTTAAGCGGCCAGACAACTGTCAGGATCGACAGGAGCGCAATCAGCAGGGTGGTCTTCGGCCAGTGCAGCACCTTCAGCAGCAGCGGGTGATAAATGCGGATCAAAAAGCGGTTCAACGGGTTGCTGCTCTCCGCCGGGATCCTGCCGCGGATCCAGAAGCCCATCAGGATCGGGATCACCACGATCGCCAGCAGCGCCGCCCCGGCCATCGACCAGGTTTTGGTGAAGGCCAGCGGGCCGAACAGTTTGCCCTCCTGGCCTTCGAGAGTGAAAATCGGGATAAACGACAGAGTAATGATCAGCAGGCTGATAAACAGCGCCGGGCCGACCTCCACCGACGCATCGGTAATGATTTTCCAGCGGATGTCGTTGCTGAGCTTCTCTCCCGGGTGCTGATGTTCCCACTCCTCCAGCCGCTTATGGGCGTTCTCGATCATCACGATGGCGGCATCGACCATCGCCCCCACCGCAATGGCGATCCCGCCCAGCGACATGATGTTGGCGTTAAGCCCCTGGAAATGCATCATGATAAAGGCGAAGCACAGGCCGAGCGGCAGCGAAATAATCGCCACCAGCGCCGAGCGTACGTGCCACAGGAACAGGGCACAGACCAGCGCGACGACGATAAACTCTTCCAGCAGCTTATGGCTGAGGTTGTCGATGGCGCGGTCGATAAGCTGGCTGCGGTCGTAGGTGGTGACCACTTCAACCCCTTCCGGCAGGCTGCTTTGCAGCGACGCCAGCTTCGCTTTGACCGCCGAGATCACCTCGCGGGCGTTCTTGCCGGAGCGCAGGATCACCACGCCGCCGGCGACTTCGCCCTCGCCATTAAGCTCGGCGATACCGCGGCGCATCTCCGGGCCAATCTGCACCCGCGCGACGTCGCCGAGATAGACCGGCACGCCGTTATCGCCGGTTTTCAGCACGATATTTTTGAAGTCGTCGAGCGTCTGCAGGTAGCCGCTGGCGCGCACCATATATTCGGCTTCCGCCAGTTCGACGGAAGAGCCGCCCGCCTCCTGGTTAGAGACGTCCAGCGCCGATTTCACCTCGCCGAGGCTGATGCCGTACTGGGTCAGCTTCATCGGGTCGACAACAATCTGGTACTCCTTGACCACGCCGCCCACCGACGCCACTTCCGAGACGTTAGGGATGGTTTTCAGCTCATATTTTAAGAACCAGTCCTGCAGGGAGCGCAGTTCGGCGAGGTCGTGCTTGCCGCTGCGGTCGACCAGCGCGTACTCGAAGACCCAGCCGACGCCGGTGGCGTCCGGGCCCATTTCGGCGCTGACCCCGGCGGGAAGTTTGCCCTGCACCTGGTTGAGATACTCCAGCACCCGCGAGCGCGCCCAGTAGGGATCGGTGCCGTCTTCAAATATCACATATACGTAGGAGTCGCCGAACTGCGAGAAGCCGCGAACCGTTTTGGCGCCGGGTACCGACAGCATGGTGGTGGTCAGCGGCCAGGTGACCTGGTTTTCGACGATCTGCGGCGCCTGCCCCGGATAGCTGGTTTTGACGATCACCTGTACGTCGGAGAGGTCCGGCAGAGCGTCCACCGGGGTATGGACGATGGTCCAGGTCCCCCAGATGCTGAGAAACAGCGCCGCCATCATCACCAGGAAACGGTTGGCCACCGAGCGGCGGATAATCCATTCAATCATGGTTCCGTTCCTCAGTGCGCGTGGGCGGCAGGGGCCGCGGTACCGGGAGCCTGCGCACGCATGCGCTCCAGCGCGCCGGAGATATTGGCTTCCGAGTCGATCAGGAACAGGCCGCTGGCGACGACTTTCTCACCCTCCTGCAGCCCGCTGCGAATGGCCGTGACGCCAGCGGATTCATGGAATACCTGCACGAGTTTCGGCACGAAGCGCCCCTCGTTATCCACGGTAATCACTCGCTGCTCGCTGCCGCTGTCGATCAGCGCTTTTGACGGGATCAGCAGCATCGGTTCGCTTTCACTGGTCAGTTGCAGATAGGCGTTCATCCCCGGCTTCAGCGCTTCATCCGGGTTGTTGACCTGCAGGCGCAGCTGCAGGGTGCGGGTGGCGCTATCGACGCTGGGGAGAAGGGTCCATTTGCTGATGCTGAAGGTTTTCCCCGGCCAGGCGGGAACCTGAATTCTGAACTGCGAGGCGTCTTTAATTAGCCAGGCGATGGATTCCGGCACCGCCACGCTGACCCACACCGGGTCCATGCCCTGAATTTTCGCCACCACATTATCTTTGGCGATGTTCATTCCGGCGCGCAGATCGAAAGCGGTAATCACGCCATCGATCGGTGCTTTGAGGGTAAAGCGGGTCTGGATTTTACGCGTGGCTTTCAGGCGGCGGATATCGTCATCCGGCATTCCGGCAAGGCGCAGGCGTTCGAGGATCCCCTCAACCTGGGTGGCGGTGCCCCCAGTTTCCTGCAATAACAGATATTCGCTCTGCGCTTCCACCCAGTCAGGGATGGTCAGCTCGAGGAGCGGCGTGCCTTGTTTCACCTTGTCGCCGACGGTCAGCGGATAGACTTTATTGATAAAGCCCGCCGCCCGCGCCTGCATAATCACATACTGGTACTCGTTATAGCTAATGTTGGCCGGGAAGGTCTGAGCGTAGCGCAGCGGCCCGCGGGTGACCGCGGCGGTTTTTACGCCGAGATTCTGGGTCTGCGTCGGGTCGATACGCACCCCCGGCGCACCGGCGGCGGTACTTCCCTCATCGGCGTATTTCGGCACCAGATCCATATCCATAAACGGCGATTTACCCGGTTTATCGAAGCGGGTGTTCGGGTACATCGGATCGTACCAGAACAGCACTTTACGCTGCTGCTCGGCCGCCGGAGCGGCAGCGTGGGGCGGGGAAAGCCGGGCGTACAGCGCCGCAGTAAGCGCGCCGCCAATCACCATGCTGCCAAGGATCAGCGCCGTATTTTTCAGTGTCAGGGATGCCATGTGTCGTCCATTTAGTCGTTGAGGGGCTTACCGTCGCCGGGCCATTAGTGGGCGCGAATATCCTGCAGCAGCGACAGGTTGCCCTGCTGAACGAAGGTGAAGTCCACGCTGTCGCCATTCTTCACATTGTTGAGCTGCGTCTGCGGGGTGATGGTGAAGCGCATGGTCATCGGCGGCCAGTTCACCGCCGGGATGGCTTCGTGGGCGATGGTGATTTTTTTGCTATCCATATCAATAGCTTTAATGACCCCTTTGCCGCTGATGCTTTGCGTCTGCGTGACGGCGGGTTGTTCGTGCATCGCCATGCCGGCATGCGGGTCGGCGGCCTGGACGGCGAACACCGCGCCAGAAATCAGAGTGAACAGGGCGACTTTAGAGAGTGAATTCATGATCGGGACTCCTTGGGTTATTCCATCCAGCCGCCGCCGAGGGCGGTGAAAAGGGTGATTTCATTTGCCTGACGGGAATAGTTGAGTTCCAGCAGGGTTTGTCGGGTGGTAAAAATGTCGCGCTGGGCGCTCAGGACTTCGATGTAGCTGACCGCGCCGTGACGATAGAGCGCAGTAGCGCGCTGCAGGGTGATATTTAGTGAAGCGAGATAGCGCTGCTGGGCGGCAATCTGATCGGCCAGGCTCTGGCGCAGGGCCAGCGCGTCGGCCACCTCTTTAAAGGCGGACTGTATTTTTTGCTCATAGTTGACCACCTGCTGCTGCTGGCGGATTTCCGCCAGATCGAGGTTGGCCTGATTGCGCCCGGCGTTGAAAATCGGCAGTTCAATTTTGGGGATGAAGTTCCACATCGCGCTGCCGGCGTTAAACAGGCTGGAGAGCTCGCTGCTGCTGCCGGAGAGCGAGCTGGTCAGGGTGATCGCCGGGAAGAAGGCCGCCCGCGCGGCGCCGATGTTGGCGTTGGCCGCCCGCAGGCTGTGTTCGGCCTCTAAAATATCCGGCCGCTGCAACAGGATCTCTGAGGAGAGCGACGGCGGCAGGGTTACGCCTTTCAGGTCCACCGCGCTGCTGGCGCTATCGTCCGGCAGATGCTGGTAGCTGCCGAGCAGCAGTTGCAGGGCGTTATTGGCCTGCGCCAGCTGGCCCTGACGTTCGGCGATATCGGCGCGGGTGCTCTCGATCATCCCGCGCGCCTGCTCCAGCGCCAGCACGGTGGTGCTCCCGGTCAGCAGCTGTTTTTCAACGAAGGCGTAAGACTGCTGATAGTTCTGTAAGGTGTCGTTGGCCACCTGCAACTGCGCTGCCGCCAGCCGCTGGTTGAAGTAGCTTTGTGAAACGTTAGAAATCAACAGGATATGCACCGCACGCCGCGCCTCTTCGCTGGCGAAGAAGTTCTGCCGGTCGGCCTCGCTGAGATTTTTCAACCGGCCAAAGAAGTCGAGGTCATAGCTGAGATTCAGACCGGCGGCATAATCGCTGCTGGTGGTGGTGTCGCCTTTAAGCTTGCCGCCATAGGTGGTGCTGCCGTCACCGTTCAATTGCGGGGAGCGGTCGGCGTCGGTAACCCGGTACTGGGCGCGAGCTTCCTGCACTTTCAGCGTCGCCATCCGCAGGTCGCGGTTGTTGGCCAGCGCGGTGCTAATAAGGCTTTTCACCTGCGGGTCGACGAAAAAGGTGCGCCAACCGGTCTCCTGGTAACCCGCCGTCGCGGTAACCAGCTTGTTCTGGCTGAGAGAGAATTGCTGCGGCACCGGCGCGGCGGGACGCTGGTAGTCCGGAGCGAGCGACAGACAGCCGGTTAAGGCGAATATCACGCTGAGAGTAAGAAGCTTTATTGGGCGCATGGCGGCAGACGGTTTCGACGATTTATCCATGGCAGCTACTTTACGCAGCGGGCTCTGTTCAACGCGTGACAGGAAAATGACAAAGCTGTCATTTTCCTGATATTTCATTGCTATCCAGAGGGGCTCCTCTAAAATTGAATACCCGCACAGAGCGCGCGTGAAGGAGCCTGCCGTGAAGATTTTGATTGTCGAAGATGAGAAGAAAACCGGAGAGTACCTGACCAAAGGGCTCACCGAGGCCGGCTTCGTCGTCGACCTGGCCGATAACGGCCTTAACGGCTATCACCTGGCAATGACCAGCGATTACGATCTGCTGATCCTCGACATCATGCTGCCGGATGTGAACGGCTGGGATATCGTCCGCATGCTGCGCGCCGCCAATAAAGGCATGCCGATCCTGCTGCTCACCGCGCTTGGCACTATTGAGCATCGGGTGAAGGGGCTGGAGCTGGGCGCCGACGACTATCTGGTGAAGCCATTTGCTTTTGCGGAGCTGCTGGCGCGAGTGCGGACCCTGCTGCGCCGTGGAGCGGCGGTCATCGTCGAAAGCCAGTTTCAGGCGGCGGATCTCAGCGTCGATTTGGTCAGCCGCAAGGTGACGCGCGGCGCGACGCGTATCACCCTGACCAGTAAGGAATTCACTCTGCTGGAGTTCTTCCTGCGCCATCAGGGCGAGGTGCTGCCGCGTTCGCTGATTGCCTCGCAGGTCTGGGATATGAATTTCGACAGCGACACTAACGCCATTGACGTGGCGGTGAAGCGGCTGCGCGCCAAAATTGATAACGACTTCGAGCCGAAGCTAATCCAGACCGTGCGCGGCGTCGGCTATATGCTTGAGGTGCCGGATGGCCGCTAAGCGCCCCTTTTCCCTGGCCACCCGGCTGACCTTCTTTATTAGCCTCGCCACCATCATTGCCTTCTTTGCTTTCACCTGGATCATGATCCATTCGGTGAAGGCCCACTTTGAAGAGCGCGACGTGCACGATCTCAGGCAGCTCAGCACCACCCTGGAGACGGTGCTCAACCACGCCGACTACCCGCAGGCGCGGCGACTGGAGATCGTGAGGAATATCATTGCGGGTTACGCCAACGTCTTTATCTGTCTGGACGACGGCCAGGGCAATATTTTGTTTCAGTCGCCAGACGGGCCGGATCTCAGCCATATGCTGAGTACGCCGGGGCTGGCGATGCAGCTGCGCGACGGGAATGTGATTTCATGGACTGACCCGCAGCCGCGGAAGATGGTTCATGATAATCATCAAATGGAGACCCGCGCCTGGCGGCTGATCATGCTGCCGCTGGGCAAGCAGGCGGACGGCAAACCGGCGTACCACCTGCTGATGGCCTTATCCATCGATTTTCACCTGCACTATATTAACGAGCTGAAAGCGAAGCTGATTTCCGCGGCGACGATAATCAGTTTGCTGATCATCGCCATCGTGCTGTTTGTGGTCTATCAGGGGCATAAGCCCATCCGCCAGATCAGTCGCCAGATCCAGAATATTACCTCGCGGGATCTCGACGTGCGCCTTGACCCGCAGGCCGTGCCTATCGAGCTGGAACGGCTGGCGCTGTCGTTTAACCATATGCTGGAGCGCATAGAGGACGTCTTTACCCGCCAGTCCAACTTCTCCGCCGATATCGCCCATGAAATCCGCACGCCGATTACTAACCTGGTGACGCAAACTGAAATCGCCTTAAGCCAGAGCCGCAGCCAGCAGGAGCTGGAAGAGGTGTTGTATTCCAATCTCGAAGAGTTCTCGCGGATGTCGCGGATGGTCAGCGATATGCTGTTCCTCGCCCAGGCGGATAATAACCAGCTGATCCCTGAGCAACAGGCGCTGGATCTGGCTGATGAAGTGCATAAGGTGTTTGAGTTCTTTGAAGCGTGGGCGGAAGAGAAGGCGGTGGCGCTGCGCTTTGTCGGTAGCCACTGCCGGGTGACGGGCGATCCGCTGATGCTGCGGCGGGCGATCAGCAACCTGCTGTCGAATGCGATCCGCTACACGCCGGCCGGCCAGGCGGTGACCATCCAGTTGAGCGAAAGCGCCGAGACGATCCGTCTGGTGGTGGAGAATCCCGGCACGCCGATTGCCGCCGAACATCTTCCCCGGCTGTTTGACCGTTTCTATCGCGTTGACCCGTCGCGTCAGCGCAAAGGCGAGGGCAGCGGTATCGGCCTGGCGATTGTGAAATCCATCGTCAGCGCCCACCACGGCAGCGTAGCGGTGCAGTCCGATCTGCGCTCTACGCGTTTTATTATCGTGCTGCCGAAATAGACGCAATAACGGCTGAAAGTCAGCGGGCAGCGCCAGGCGGCCGCCCGCAGTATTGCCGCTCTCTTACTCTTCGAAGTACCAGTAGCCCTGATTAATCAGCCGCGTCAGTTCGCTCACGAACGCCGGATTCTGCAGGCCGCTGCCGAGCTCTTCCTGACCTAATGAGGTATAGCGGCACAGCGCATCCAGCGCTTCGGCATCGGTGGTGTCCAGCTGTTCGCTATGCACGAAGAAGCTGTCGCCGATATGCAGAACGCGCAGGCCGCTCAGACGAGAAAGCTTTTCGCCGCCCAGCAGCGCATCGACCACTTCCTCTTCTTCATACGGTGGTTCCGCCGGCGCAATATCCAGCTCGTGACGCGGGGTGGTCACGAAACTGCCGAACCACTGCTTGAAGTCTTCCGGCTGGCGAATCATGTCGATCATCATGGTGCGCAGACGTTCGAGTTCATACTCCTCCACCCGGCCCGGATGCTCGCGGCAGGTGAGGTCCGGATCGCTGTAGTGTTCGCCGCCAAGATCGTTCTCCAGCACATAGTCGGCGAAGCTGCTGATCAGGTCGCGACCGTTTGGCCCGCGGAAGCCGACGGAGTAGTTCAGCGCGGTTTCGTGGGTCACGCCATCGTGCGGGAATCCTGGTGGAATATAGAGGATATCGCCCGGCTGCAGATCTTCATCAATGATCGGCGGGAACGGATCGACGTGCAGCAGTGCCGGATGCGGGCAGAACTGACGCATCGGCAGCTTATCGCCCACGCGCCAGCGGCGGCTGCCCATGCCCTGAATAATAAAGACGTCATACTGATCGATATGCGGGCCGACGCCGCCGCCGGGGACGGAGAAGGAGATCATCAGGTCGTCCAGACGCCAGTCCGGCAGTACGCGGAACGGGCGCACCAGCTCGGCGGCGGGCATATGCCAGTGGTTTACCGCCTGGGCCAGCAGCGACCAGCCGGTTTCGCCCAGCCCGTCAAAATGTTCAAAAGGACCATTGCTGGCCTGCCATTTGCCGTTGGTCAGGCTGACCAGTCGGCTGTCGACTTCCGGCTCCATGGCTAATCCGGCCAGCTCGTCCGGGGTAATCGGGTCGACGAAGTCCGGAAACGCGTTTTTTAATACCACCGGCTGTTTTTGCCAGTACTTCTCTAAAAACTCGGGCCAGTTAATGTTGAGTTGATAAGCCATCGATTATTACCAGTAAGAAGAAACGGGCCTGATTATAGAAACGGGGGCCAGGTGGGCGCTTTGTCGTGGGTCAAGAGTGGTGCTTAATTCACCATCGGCGCGATAATGGCGTTGGGTAAGAGAGAAAAATCACATTTTTGCCAAAAAACGATCTTAGCGTAAACGGCGCTGCAGGCCGCATGAACACTGGGATGGCGCCTTGAATGGTAAGAAGATGAATAAGCGAAAAGTTCAAATAATGAGCGGTCGATAAGATTTTTCTATTTTAACGCTTGCTACTTCCGGCGAACTCCCTATAATGCGCTCCCACTGACACGGCAGATGTGAATCACTTCACAC
>NZ_LOAR01000031.1:0-13704 GCF_001620885.1 Klebsiella sp. D5A
GCCAAACACCGCCGTCGATATGAACTCTTGGGCGGTATCAGCCTGTTATCCCCGGAGTACCTTTTATCCGTTGAGCGATGGCCCTTCCATTCAGAACCACCGGATCACTATGACCTGCTTTCGCACCTGCTCGCGCCGTCACGCTCGCAGTCAAGCTAGCTTATGCCATTGCACTAACCTCCTGATGTCCGACCAGGATTAGCTAACCTTCGTGCTCCTCCGTTACTCTTTGGGAGGAGACCGCCCCAGTCAAACTACCCACCAGACACTGTCCGCAACCCCGGTCAGGGGCCTACGTTAGAACATCAAACATTAAAGGGTGGTATTTCAAGGTTGGCTCCACGCAGACTGGCGTCCACGCTTCAAAGCCTCCCACCTATCCTACACATCAAGGCTCAATGTTCAGTGTCAAGCTATAGTAAAGGTTCACGGGGTCTTTCCGTCTTGCCGCGGGTACACTGCATCTTCACAGCGAGTTCAATTTCACTGAGTCTCGGGTGGAGACAGCCTGGCCATCATTACGCCATTCGTGCAGGTCGGAACTTACCCGACAAGGAATTTCGCTACCTTAGGACCGTTATAGTTACGGCCGCCGTTTACCGGGGCTTCGATCAAGAGCTTCTCCTTACGGATAACCCCATCAATTAACCTTCCGGCACCGGGCAGGCGTCACACCGTATACGTCCACTTTCGTGTTTGCACAGTGCTGTGTTTTTAATAAACAGTTGCAGCCAGCTGGTATCTTCGACTGGTCTCAGCTCCATCCGCAGGGACTTCACCTACACACCAGCGTGCCTTCTCCCGAAGTTACGGCACCATTTTGCCTAGTTCCTTCACCCGAGTTCTCTCAAGCGCCTTGGTATTCTCTACCTGACCACCTGTGTCGGTTTGGGGTACGATTTAATGTTACCTGATGCTTAGAGGCTTTTCCTGGAAGCAGGGCATTTGTTACTTCAGCACCGTAGTGCCTCGTCATCACACCTCAGCGTTAAAAGGTACCGGATTTACCTGGAACCTCCGCCTACATGCTTAAACCGGGACAACCGTCGCCCGGCTAACATAGCCTTCTCCGTCCCCCCTTCGCAGTAACACCAAGTACAGGAATATTAACCTGTTTCCCATCGACTACGCCTTTCGGCCTCGCCTTAGGGGTCGACTCACCCTGCCCCGATTAACGTTGGACAGGAACCCTTGGTCTTCCGGCGAGCGGGCTTTTCACCCGCTTTATCGTTACTTATGTCAGCATTCGCACTTCTGATACCTCCAGCAGCCCTCACAGGCCACCTTCGCAGGCTTACAGAACGCTCCCCTACCCAACAACGCATAAGCGTCGCTGCCGCAGCTTCGGTGCATGGTTTAGCCCCGTTACATCTTCCGCGCAGGCCGACTCGACCAGTGAGCTATTACGCTTTCTTTAAATGATGGCTGCTTCTAAGCCAACATCCTGGCTGTCTGTGCCTTCCCACATCGTTTCCCACTTAACCATGACTTTGGGACCTTAGCTGGCGGTCTGGGTTGTTTCCCTCTTCACGACGGACGTTAGCACCCGCCGTGTGTCTCCCGTGATAACATTCTTCGGTATTCGTAGTTTGCATCGGGTTGGTAAGTCGGGATGACCCCCTAGCCGAAACAGTGCTCTACCCCCGAAGATGAGTTCACGAGGCGCTACCTAAATAGCTTTCGGGGAGAACCAGCTATCTCCCGGTTTGATTGGCCTTTCACCCCCAGCCACAAGTCATCCGCTAATTTTTCAACATTAGTCGGTTCGGTCCTCCAGTTAGTGTTACCCAACCTTCAACCTGCCCATGGCTAGATCACCGGGTTTCGGGTCTATACCCTGCAACTTAACGCCCAGTTAAGACTCGGTTTCCCTGCGGCTCCCCTATACGGTTAACCTTGCTACAGAATATAAGTCGCTGACCCATTATACAAAAGGTACGCAGTCACACCCGAAGGTGCTCCCACTGCTTGTACGTACACGGTTTCAGGTTCTTTTTCACTCCCCTCGCCGGGGTTCTTTTCGCCTTTCCCTCACGGTACTGGTTCACTATCGGTCAGTCAGGAGTATTTAGCCTTGGAGGATGGTCCCCCCATATTCAGACAGGATACCACGTGTCCCGCCCTTCTCTTCGAGTTCACAGCCTGTGCATTTTGGTGTACGGGACTATCTCCCTGTACCGTCGGACTTTCCAGACCGTTCCACTAACACACAAGCTGATTCAGACTCTGGGCTGCTCCCCGTTCGCTCGCCGCTACTGGGGGAATCTCGGTTGATTTCTTTTCCTCGGGGTACTTAGATGTTTCAGTTCCCCCGGTTCGCCTCGTTAACCTATGTATTCAGTTAACGATAGTGNCGACTGCGAATCCAGTTTACCCTCGGCAGACGTCATCCGGGTGGTCAACCCGGTGACAGCGCTTTGCTCAGCTTTCTGACTGACCGCCGCATTCGTGACGGCCAGATCGCCGCTGAGTTTCGTCAGCTGCTGCGCCTGGGTGGTGATAGCCCCTTCCGCAGCAGTGACGCGGGTATTCATCTGTGAGATGGCCCCGGCATTAGCCGCGATATCCTTTTCATCCGTAACATCGAGAACATGGAAATCATCGAAATACATTGCCCCCGCGCTGAGGAAGGTTGTCAGCTGGAAACTGGCCGTCGTGGTCTTCGTGGCTTTCCAGTCAAACGTTACCAGTTGCCAGCCAGAACTAAACGGTCCGTAGTTTGAGCCGACCAGCAGGCCAGTGCTGTCGGCCACACGAAACTTCGTGTTACCCGCATCTTTAATCGTGGTCTCCGGGTCCTGCTTCGCCCATACCCCCATGCGGTAGGTGCGACCCTGGGTGATACTGATTTCCTGTCCGACCAGGTTCGACTGGCCGGCGGACATTTTCAGCGCCTTGTTACCCGAGTGCGGAACCTGTAAATCGGCCACCGTCGCGGTACTGCTCCAGCCGGTAAAGCCCGCTGCGCCGCGCTCAAAACTGCCGTTGACAATGAGGTTGCCCGGCATTTTCCCGCTGGCGTCAATATCCGCTGCTGTCTGGCTCAGGCTGTTACTCAGTTGCGTCAGAGAATCCCCCTGCGCACTGAGTGTTTTGCCGTGCTCCGTGACCTGGTTCTGCAGGGTGTTCATCGCGCTTGCGTCCGCTTTTTTGTTCACGTTCGCATTCGTCGTGGCCAGATCGCTGCTGAGTTTAGTCAGCGCGCTGTTGGCCGCCGTGATGTCATTCCCCTGCTGCGTCACCGTGCCCTGCAGCTGCGTCACCGCTGTCGTGTCAGCCTTTTTACTCACCGTATCGTTTGTCGACCGGAGGCTGCTCTCCAGCGAGGTGGTCCGCGTGCCGATGCTGCTGAGCGTATCGCCCTGCTGGCTAACCGTGGTGGTCAGTGAATCCACCGCTTTTGCAGTCGCATCTGCGGTTTTCTGCGCACTGTTCGCCGCCGTCACGTTACGCATATGCCAGTCGGCAGCGTACCAGACGGTGCCGAACGGGCTGCTCTGATTAACCTGCAGGAACGGCCGCAGCAAGCTGGTATCGGATGGCACCGTAAAGCGCCAGGTGGCTCGTTTCCACGCGGTGGTGGTCCTGGTGTTGCCCCCGGACGCTTTCGCTCCGATGCCACCGGTGGCGGTGGTGGCCCGACCGATATAGAAGTTAAAGTCAGCGCTGCCGGTACCACACGCTACCAGAGCAGACATTTCGAAAACGTCGCCCGGCGTCACGGCGATGTTGTTGATTTTTGGCACATGGTCTCGCCCGGCCAGCCGGACGGCATACCTGAACGGGCAGTCAGCCGGCACACCATCGGCGGTGGTCTCCACCACGTCATAACCCATGCGGTCATACGCCGGATCAAATGACGGGTTTGGAATGTAATCATCCCCGGCAGCATTCCCGGCGTTCACCGCTGCCGTCAGGCTGACGATGTTGCTGTTGGCTGCCGTGAGGCCTGCCTCGGTTTTCTCCACCCGGCCAGTCAGCGCGTTAAGCGCCGTCTGATCCGCTTTGGTGTTGACCTTATCGGTGGTGCTGCTCAAATCGCCCTGCAGCTTCGTGATAGCCTGCCCCTGGGAGGTGATTTTGCCTTCCGCACTGGTGACCCGGCTGGTGAGATCACTCACCGACTGCGCGCTGGCCTTTTGTGCCACGTTGTTGTTGGTGGTGTTCAGGCTGTTCTGCAGATTCGTGATGCTCTGAGACTGCGCGGTCAGCTGCCCCTCGGCATTCGTCACCCGACTGGTGAGGCTGTTAATGGCCGATGTGTTCGCGGTAATACCGCTGGCCGCATCATCCGGACTCGGTACCCGGTATCTGACCGCTGGCATCGATATCTGCCGCAACCTGCGAGAGACTGTTCGACAGATTCGTCAGCGAATTGCTCTGGCTCTCCAGCGTTTTACCCTGCTGCGTCACTTTCGTGTCGAGCGTGGCCAGCGCAGTCGCATCGGCTTTCTGCGCCAGCGCTTTATCGGTATTCGCCAGATTTCCGGTCAGTTTCGTGATGGCGCTGTTCGCAGCCGTCAGGTCGTTGCCCAGCTGTGTGACGGTATTGGTCAAATCCTGCACCGCTGTCGCATCAGCCTTTTTGGCCACGGCGGCATTGGTGGTTGCCAGCCCGTTTTCCAGCTGGGTTGTCCGGTTGCCGGTCGAGGTCAGCAGATTACCCTGTTGCGTCACGGTGGTGGTCAGGGAGTCAACCGCCGCCGCCGTGGCATCCGCAGTATCCTGAACCTTTTGCGCCGCTGTCACATTTCGCATATGCCAGTCCGTAACGAACCATACGGTGCCATACGGGCTGTTCTGCGAGATCTGCAGGAACGGGCGGATATAACCCCTGTCCACCATCGCCTGCGTGACCTTGAAGCGCCAGGTGGTTCTCTGCCAGGTCGCGGAGGGTGATTTCCCGCCCCCCGCCATGAGTGGTGCACCGGTGCTCGTATCTGGCCGAACGGCGGTGCCAACATACAGATTAAAATTCGCCGTGCCGGCGCCGCAGGCAACCAGTGCGCTGATCTCAATCACATCGTTAAGCGTGGCCGGGAACGCGGCAAACTCAGGATGGTGATCCCGGCTGGCAATTCGGGCCGCATAACCATACGGGCAGCCCGGCGGGACCTCCTCAGCCGTCGTGGCTACCACGCTGAACCCCATCTGGTCATACGCCGGGTCAAACGTCGGGTTGGGAATTAAATCCCCGCCTGATGCGTTTCCGGCCCGTACAGCGGATTTCAGCGAGGTAATGTTGGCGTTAGCAGCCGTCAGCCCGGATTCCGTCTTCTCCACTCGTCCGGTTAGCGAGTTCATCGCCGTCTGATCCGCTTTGCTGGCCACGTTCGCGTCTGTCTGCGTCAGCGCATTCCGGAGCTGGGTGATGTTCTGCGAATTGCTGACCACATCGTTGCCAATCTGGCTGACATTCGAGCTGAGCACGCCGGCTGCGTTTGCCAGCGCGGAAACCCCGAGACCGGAGTACATCTCAGCAACCTGGTCTGACAGCTTCAGGCCCAGGTTGATATACGCCTGACCGGTCCACTGATTCACCAGAAAATCAACGGTGTTCCAGCCGGTTTTCAGTTCAAAACTGACGGTATTCCAGCTGGCGTTTCCCCAGGCGACCTGAACCCCATTCACAAATATGGCGCCGGTATCATCAAAAACCCTGGCGCCGGGCGCCAGTGTGATGGTGGTATCTGCGGCCACTTTCACCTGGCAGGAATACTGCGCGATCAGATAGCTGCCGGCGGACGTAAAGTCCAGTTTGGCCGCGTCGGCCACCTCATCCACGACCGTTGGCGCCACGGCGCGAATATCGCTGAATGACGGGACTGTCCCGGCGTTAGCCAGCTGCACAGGATAGAGTCGACGGGACCAGCGATTCGGCTGGCCATTAACCAGTTGATTTGACAGGCTGGTGATGCTGTCAGTATTGCTGCGAATATCCTGCCCGTTTTGCTCTACCTGCTGCGTTAAGGCAGTGACCGCAGCCGCTTCGGCTTTCTTCGCCAGCGCGGCATTTGTCGTGCCCAAATCGCTCGTCAGTTTCGTGATGGACTGACCCTGGCTGGTTATCCTGTCACCCTGCTGGGTAACAACAGACTGCAGCCCGCTCAGCGCCTCATTCGTACCAGCCAGGCCCGTTTCCGTCTGGCCAACCCGGTTAGTGAGCGATGTTAACGCGGCGCCCTGCGATGTCAGCGTGGCGCCCTGTTGCTCCACTTTCTGCGTCAGGGACGTCAGCGCGGCCGCATCGGCTTTTTTCCCGAGGCTGGTTTCCAGGCCACCGATACGGCTCGCCTGCGCGCTCTGCTCTGTCGTCAGAGAACTCAGTTCACCAGAAACAGCAGCTTTGTTGTCGTTAAACTGCGTCTGCAGGGACTCTCTGGCCTTAACTTCCGCCGAGATGGCGGTAACGCGCGCGGTTTTTTCCTGGTACAGCAGCCCGGAAGTGACTTTCTCCAGATCGCTCCCATCATAGGAGCCACGCATCTGCGCCGCCAGCGTGCTGCGTGCCTGCGCTTCGGCGGTCAGCGCGTTACTCAGCGTACTGCGCACATCCTGCAAAGCCGCCGTACTGGCGCCGGGTGCTGGCCGGCCAACGGCGATCCAGTCGAATTCGATAAAGTTGCTGGCATCCTGCTGGTTCGTCAGGTCCAGGCGAATACGATCAATGTTCCCTGTCCACGGAATATCACGCACCGTCAGGGTTGCCACCCCATCGGCATATTCCGGCTCAGCAACAATGTATCGCTTCGTGTTATTGAAGTTTTCGCCGGCAGACACCCAGCGGATCTCACCCGCCCAGACGGGTTTGCCGGTTTTACGAAAGCGCAGCATGATGAAACGGTACACCGACCGTGACGGTCAAGGCAAAGGGGCTGGTCATTCGCGTACCGTCGAACTATGACCCTGTCGAACGTACCTACAGCGGAAGCTGGGACGGGACCTTCAAGTGGGCCTGGTCGAATAACCCCGCCTGGATTTTTTACGATCTGGTGCTGAACAAACGCTATGGACTTGGAAAGCGTATTTCGTCCGACCAGGTGGATAAATGGACCCTGTATCAGATCGGCCAGTATTGCGATGCGCCGGTCTCAGATGGTGCTGGCGGAAAAGAGGCCCGTTATCTCTGCGATCTCTATATATCCCAGCGGACTGACGCCTGGACCGTATTAATGGATCTCGCGAACATTTTTCGGGGCATGATTAGCTGGTCGAATAATCTGCTGTCGGTTGATGCCGATATGCCGCGTGAGATGGACCCCGATTTTGTTTTCAACAAATCGAATATTGTCGGCTCCTTCACGTTCTCCAGCACGTCCGAGCGGACCAACTATAGCGCGGCCATCGTCACTTACAGCAACCCACAGAATAACTATCAGGACGATCAAGCCAGCGTCTATTCGCAGGAGGTTGCAGACCGCTTCGGATTTAACACTATCGAGCTGTCCCGGATTGGCTGTACACGTGAATCCGAGGCGCAGCGCCACGGCGCCTACGCCATCGAGACAAACCGCGACGACAATGGCGTTGAGTTTAAAACGGGGATGGAGGGTCGCATTCCCCGTGTTGGCAAGGTTATCGGTATCAACAATGCCCCTATGGCTGGCCGGCAGAACGGCGGTCGTGTGGCGGCAGTCTCAGGAAAAAGGATTACTCTCGACCGCGCGGTCGCGGCAAAAGCCGGGGATACGCTCATCATTAACCTGCCGGACGGAAAGTCGCAGGGGCGTAAAGTTCAGGGTGTGCAGGACCGTATTGTTACGGTAGAGCAGGAGTATAACCCGGCACCGCAGGCGGAGGCGGGTTGGATTCTGGATCAGTCAGACCTGGCCATTCAGCAATTCAGGGTTAAGCGCGTTGTGAACAATAACGATGGCACGGTCACTATTAACGGCCTGCCGTATAACCCGAACAAGTTTCCCCGGGTGGATGATGGCGCGGTGATCGAAGACCGTCCTGTGACCGTTGTTCCCCCACGGGGACAGGAGGCACCGGACGATATTACCATTTCCAGCCTCTACCGGGTGTCGCAGGGGATTGGCATCACCACCCTGGTTGCCACCTGGTCGCCGGTGAAAAATGCGATTGCGTATGAAATGCAGTGGCGTCAGAACAATGGTGACTGGATTAACCTGCCGCGCACCGGCAATACGCGGTTTGAGGTCGATGGTATCTATACCGGTCGATACGTTGTGCGTGTGCGGGCGATTAACGCGCAGGATATCGCGTCCGTATGGGGGATCTCGAAAGAAACCGAGCTGACCGGTAAGTCTGGTGCCCCACTTCCGCCGCTGGCGCTGGCAACCCGTTCGCTGGTTCATGGGGTCCAGGTTAGCTGGGAATTCCCGACCGGCTCCGGGGATACGCTGCGCACGGAACTGCAGTACAGCAAAAATCAGGACGGCAGTGCGCCGATGCCGTTATCAGACGTGGCCTATCCGGGGAAAAGCTATCAGCAGATGGGCCTCAGTATGGGCGCAGAATTCTGGTATCGGGCGCGCCTTTTGGATCGTCTTGGCAATGAAAGCCCGTGGACCGGCTGGGTCCAGGGGATGGCCAGCGATAACTTTGATGACTATTACGAAAACCTGACCGACGCGATCAAGGATACGGCTGCCTGGGAGGAAACGCAGCGCACCATTAGCGAAACGCAGGAAGGTATCCGCAATACGCAGCAGGAACTGGAGCAGACCGCTGAAGCTCTGCGTAAGGAAGCCGAAGACCAGGCGAAGCAGGTCAGCCAGGAAATTGATGCATCGGCGAAAATCATCACTGCTGATGTTGACGGGAAGATCTCCGCCGTGAATAAAACCATCACGGATGAGATCACCTCGGTCAATGAGGCTCTCGATTCTGGTCTGGCTCAGGCAAACAAAGGCGTTCAGGAGGCAAAATCCGCCGTCGCAGATGCGAACAAGCAGATCGCAACTGTGAACCAGTCGCTGACCGACAGCATCACCCAGGTCAGACAGTCAGTCATTGATACGGCTGCGGAAATCAACGCCACCATCGACCTGGAGATTGCCAGGGTCAGCAAAACGCTGGCCGACGGCGATGCCGCATTGAATGCGCAGATAAAGACTGCCGAAAATGGCCTGAAGCAGTCGCTGTCTCAGGTCAACACCACGCTGACCAGTGCGGTGAAGCAGGAGACCGCGGATCGTATCGCCGATGTTAACGCGAAGGCGTCACAGGCCGCTGATGAACTGCTGGCGGCAACGCAGGGGATTGAGGCGAGTATCGAGAGCCTGACTCAGGTGATGAAGACCGCCGATGAAAATCTGGCGCGGGAAATGTCCAGCCTCGCTGCCGGCGCTAATATCCAGTTCGACTCGCAGGTTATCTGGCATTTCAACAATCAGACGACCGAGGGCTGGACCGGCAGCGCCGGCGTACCGGGTGTGTCACAGGATGGCTGGTTACGCCCGGCGGACAGCGCCACCGATCCGTACATTACCTCTCCTGGCGGGCTGGCTGTCGATGGTGCGGCGTCCGGCCATCAAAAAGCGTTGAATCGAACTGAACGAACAACAGCGCGGTGTTCGGATAGCGCAGTTTGGCGTCAACGATTTCCGTTATCGACTCGATACGACTCACGTCCGCCGTTTTGTTATTATTCTTATTCTCAGTCAGACGGCGAACGCGGATCTGCCAGCCGGAGTTTGCCCGCGGCAAATCGATGCGGTAGCTGCGCTCATAGCCCGTGTTAGCTATGCCATCGACGGTATCGCGGCCATATTCGGTATACGTGCTGCCGTCTGTTGAAACATCGATAGCGAACTCAATGCGGTAACCATCTTTGCCACCGCTGTCACGCAGGCTGTAGACCCCGTTCGGAAATTTAATACGCAGGCGAACAGCCGACAGCTGCGTGTTGTTGATCGCCTTTACCCACGGGGTGCCAGACTTGATTTCCGTGCTGACGCTGATTTCGTTTTCGACCGCCGGGAAACCCTGAATGTAATCCTGGTCAACCAGACCACTGCGCCACTCCCACGTCACGCCCGGAAAATTTTCATGGCCATCGGCATCGAGCAACGGCGTACCGTCGAGGCAAATATCCTGACCGGTAAACTGACCGGCAATTTGACCTTCTGACAGTGCCAGCAAGATTTTCATATAGGCGACCGAGGCAATTTCCGTCCCGCGATTCTGCCCGTTATCCTTGTTACCACCGTTATTTTTAGCGCCAGCGATTCCTTTTATTTCAGCCATTCTCAAACTCCGGGCAAAAAAAATCCCGCCGTGGCGGGAAGGGTAAAATGCATTTTTTTATTGCTGTTCTTCGGTATAAATACCACCACTGATAATGACGCCGCCTATTTCACGCAGGCCATACAAGATCGGTACACCGTTGCCGGCAGCGACCTGATTAGCAGGTGCACCAAATGAGTACGATTTTTTCGTATCCCGATCCATTGTCATACCCTGGGTACCGCTGGGCGCCAGCATTTGTACAACGCCGCCCAGCATCATCGCCGCCCCCATTTTGTAGAGGAACGGCGAGGCAGCGGCGGCAGGGGTAAAACTCAGCACCATACCAACGGCAACGAGTACGGCACCAAAAATGGTCTGGAACACCCCTGCTTTTTTGCTGCCAATAATCACAGGCGCAATTTTGATTACGTCATGCACACCATTCAGAAACAGGTCATCCTGGCTCAGGTTTTTTTCACCGTTAAAGACCATGTACGTGACTCCACGTCCCTCGCTGGTCTCCAGCCATCGTTCCAGTCCTGGAACCATGATGCACAGCGCGCGGATAGCCTCCCGTACAGAAGATACCGACAGGCGATGCTCCCGGCCGAACAACTTGCCAAGCTTGCCGTACAGGCGAACCAGAACCATTTTCTCTATCGTATTAGTCGTCATTTTTATGCCTCAGCGTCAGCATGGTTCGCTCCCGCCAGATCCCACCGTATGGAACCTCACCACTCAGCTGGCCATACATGTGGTGCAACATTTTTCCGTTGCCCAGGTAAATGCCGGCGTGGTTGATTTCGTCCGCTCTGTACTGCATGAGGATCACATCGCCTGCCTGCAGCTCGCTGGCGTGAGAATAAAACCCGGCCTCCGCATAGTGCCGCACATACAGGTTTTCCCCCCGGGTCCACCAGTTGTCCTCTCTGGGAAAATCAGGCAGTTCGATACCTCGCTCCTGCATATACCAGTCGCGGACCAGTCCGTAGCAATCCCAGCTACCGTGGATAAACGGACGGTTCAGAAGAGGCGGGGAATCATCCGGCGTCGTGACGGTGTAGTCGCCACCTGGCCAGCTAATAATGATCCACGGCAGGCCTGTTTTCTGGCAGCCCTGCAGGTCCTCGGCGGATGCGTGCGGACCGGCATCCGGATGCGAATGCACCACGGCCAGCACGTCGCCGGCATCCTCTGCGGCAATCCAGTCACCGGCTGCGATCCGAAAATGCTCCGTCGGCATTTCATGACTGTTTTCGCAGCGAATATATCGCCGCTGCCGCCCGACCCGGGTAATCAGGCCACAGCATTCGTTCGGGTAAACATCCGCGGCGTGCGCCTCAATAGCGGTTTTCAGTCTCTGGCTCAGCATGACTACATCCTCAGCAGACCAATAGCCGGGAATCCGCCAAACGGCAGCATGGCATCATCACCAAAACGTAACTTACAGCCCGCGACCGTTCCCGGGCAGACGTCCAGTGCCGGGTTGTCTACGGGATTGCCGAATTTGTCGTAATAACGCGTGCCGGTATAGCCGCAGTCAGCACCACGGTACTGGCCCTGCATGCACCAGGCGCAACGGTTGGTCATCTGGCGTGCAGGCAACTTCTGTCCGGTAACATCCACCGGCGAGCTAAGCTTGAACTGGACCTGTTCATCGTCATCGCTGGATTTACTGTCAATGTAAAAAACATCAATCTGCTCTGCTGTCGGGTCAGCCTGTGGGTTGCCGTCAGGGAAGTTCCTGGCATCGAGATAGTGCGCATACGTGCGGTGAACCGTTACCTTCGCCTGCTTCATATCCTGGAACATGTGGCATAACGCACTGATTGAGCCATCCAGGTTCGCAATGGACAGCTTGGGGGAAGCTGGCGAACCTTCACCGTTGGACTCAACGTCCTCGATCTCACATGGCCAGAGCGTATATTTCACGCCCTGCCAGTAAATCGGTTTGCCCGTCAGCTTTTCCGCATCGCTGCCAGCGGCGATAATTTCTTCTTCGGTATACGGGATATCCGTCATGATGGAATCTCCCCGAGATGAGCGCAGCCTCAATCTCTCTCATAGGATCACTCATATGGGTAAAATTTTGTCTTATCTCGACAGGCTCAAGCCCCTCTTCCTCGAGCATGTGACGTAATGAAGTCGCGCCATAAGGGTCAATGGGGCATTGGGCAATTTTTACGGTATTCCGCAGTTTCAGGATCGTTTCAAATATCAGCCTGTAATCAACTTCGCCGCCATCGGTCGGGATCAACTTACCCTGTCGGACAAAGGACTGATAACGTTCTGCGGTACTCTTCAGCGCGGTCTCCTGCGAGTAAATTGTTTCTTCCGGTGCCCAGAACAGAGGTGAAACACAGTAAAAATGTGTTATTCCGTCTATTTCACGACGAAAAACCGGAACCACGGCATTGAGGTCAACTTTCGAGGCCAGATCGATACCCAGCCAGCATTCCTCTCCTTCAAAATCTGACAACTTAAGGGTTTTATCGGCCGCATCCATCCATTTTCTCAGGTCGTAATAAGCTGATTTTGCGCTTACCCAGCGATTGAAATGCTTGGTCAGAATCTTGTTTGTCTGCCCGGGCGTCGACATACCCAATAATTGTTTCGCCCGGAGAAAATCTGCTTTTACCGAAATGCCATAGTTGGGGTTTGCCTTGATTAATGCCTCGGGAGTCGTCCAGTCATCATCGTCATCAAGGCCATAAATCAGCCCAAATATGGTTTCATTTTCCTCGCCATTACGGGTTCTCCGCAGGATCTCGACAACCTGAGTACGCTTTTCATAGCAAGGGGATGTAATGTCATAGCCGGCGGTGGTGATGATCAGTGTCATCGGTTGTTCACGAGCTCCCATACCGGTGGTCATGGTGGTGTAAAGCGCGTCAGTAGTATGTTCGTGATATTCATCAATGATGGCGCATGATGGCGAATCACCATCCCCCGGGTCACCGATCACCGGCGCAAAAACCGAACCGTCAGGGCGCGTCATTTTTTTTGCCCAGGGTTTTATCGAGAATTTTTGCCGCAATGCCGGCAGCTTTTTCACCATTTGCAGCGCCGGAGAAAATACCTTCCATGCCTGTTTTTCAGTCGTGGCGCCGCAATAGACTTCTGCACCATGCTCGCCATCTGCACAAAACATATAATTTCCTACAGCAGCGGCAATAGCGGATTTCCCGTTCTTCCTGGGCACCTCGATATAGATTTCAGAGAAACGACGCAGACCTGTCTTCTTGTGTACCCATCCAAACGGTACGCCAAGAGCGAACTTCTGCCAGGCTTCAAATTCAATCCGGAGTTTACGCCGGGCCCATTCCCCTGAGGTATGAGGCATTTTCTGGGCAAAACGAAGAAATCGTTCTGCTTTGTTTTTATCGAAGCGGTAGGGCCAGTGGGGATCCTTTGCTCGTTCGAGGTCGTCCAGATGTCGCTGACAGGCAAGTACCGTTAACTGACACGCCAGAATCTTCCCGCCAACGATATCCCGCGCATACTGGT
>NZ_LOAR01000032.1:0-7720 GCF_001620885.1 Klebsiella sp. D5A
ATGACAGCGCTCTTGCGGTTGAGGTGATGAACGTTAGCGGGACGCTGCAACCTACCGGGCGGAAAATGCCATCTCAGGTGGCGGTTGATAACAGCATTCTTATTTCAGCCAGACTTGCATCAGATTCTGCCGCACGCCAGGCGCTGTTACATGGCATGAGCATGCCGGAACGCCGGGCACTGGCCGCAGACTTTAGTCAGTATCTCGGCCAGTTTGCTGCAGGTGGATCGTCAGTACTTAATGGTTCTGCGACCTGTGCTGACATGACGTTACTTAACATACAGTCATTTTCGACATCCTTTGCTACCGCTGCGTGTATTTTGACGATTACCGGTGCAGGAAGAACATTATTCCGGCGTGGATTTTTTAACGGTGAATCCCTTGCCGATGGTGTGCTGAGCACTCCTTTTTTTGATGTATCTGTTCGTTCAGCATTGATCAACAGCGTCACTGGTAACAATTCCGCAGCGACCTGGGTACTGGAAGGCACAATGCGCCTTCCCCGAGCATATTCCACATCCGAATCCAGGGTATTGCGTGACAGAGAAAATCGTATTGCTGTGGGTATTGCCTCCGCAGCCTATACCTATACCGCTGATACCATTACTTTTGATGCCGCTACAGGTGTTGTTCGTATCGTCGTGGCACAGGGGAAAATGACCAGCGCAGGGTTTGAGAATACGGCTGCCGGTGCCCAGGCTTATTTCTGGCAAACCTACGGGGACCTGATACTTAGCCAAAAATCGACCGTGACGCAACAACTTCCGGAATACACCCTGTTTTTTGCCGAACCCGGAAATATCACGGTGGCAACAGATCAGAACTGCACCGCTACCATTCAGATCACTAAAAAACTGGTACTGGACACCGGCGCAATGCTGGCCCGTGCAGTAGCGGCCGATCTTCGTTCGCAGAATGCCCGATATGCTACCGATAAATACAGGGACCTGGTTACGGCCCTCAAAGACTATAAATACCACCTTGGGGCAGTGGGTAACTATGGTTCATCCGTCAACTTCAGCGCCAATTTCGCCGGTGACAGTATTTTCAGCCTCGATAAATTATCGCTATCGGCGAATATTCGCCGGGCTGTTATGAGTCTTGTCGATGCAGCAGGTGTAGCTTCAACTGTCACTCTTCTGGAAGGTGAATCTATAACCGGGCACACCATTAATTCGCCCTATGTCGACTTTGTTCTACAACCTGTCGGAATCTACAGCCTGTCTGTCAATACTGACTCGGGAAGAACGATATTTAAAATCCCTGTCACTCTTCCGGGAGCGCTGCCCGCTGATTCAACCCGTATCATCCGTGACAGAACCGACTATTTCGGAGCCTATACCCCCTCCACCCTGTATAGCGGAACGACAAGGGGGATTACCTATGAAGCGGCAACCGGCAGTCTGATTATGGCTGTCATGAATGCTGATGTCGTCCTGGCGGGATATGCACTTACCACTGCCGGTGTTATTCAGTATGTCACTGAGAAACTCGCTGGATATGTTTTCAGCCAGGTAAGCGCAACCGTTGCCACCCGGCCTTTCAGTAATCTTTTCCGGGCCAGTGCCGGGGCGGTTTCACTGACCACCGATACGGCTGTCACTCTGACAGGAAATTTCTACGGAGCGAAAATGTCTTCTGATGGTTTGACGACTTACCAGCGTTATGAGGCGGTGGTAAAGAACAACAGTGGCTCTGCAACCGGTCTTCGCCCTGTCAGGGTGAAATGCAAGTTCAAGGCAGGCGAAGTTCCAAACGACAAATGTATTGTGGTGACGGATATCGACGGACAAGTCTATCCCTGCCAGTGGGCCGGGGAGCCGGACTTTAATCCCCGCCGTGGTCGGACCCTGAGTTACTGGGGGGATGATTCTCTTCGTAGCGGTGAACTGCTTATCTTGGATAATCTTGCCGCCGGACAAGCTAAAAAGTACATCATCAAAGCATTCCCGACAGAGCAGACAGCATCATCGGTAAATCACACCGTTCAGGAAACGAGCACGAGTTTTCTGGTTACAGCGGATGATGGAACCCAGGTCCGCTTTGACAGCATCGTAGGATGGCTCCCTTACAAGCTGAACAGAGACGGCATGACGTACACGGCAATTTGCCAGCAGCTGCTGATCAGGCTTTCAGCTGGCGCCTGGTCTATCTTCACCGTGAATTATCAGGATGCAAAGTACACAGTCATCAGTGACGGGCCGGTGTTTACGGAAGTCGAAACCACGTTTACGAATGGTGTGGCCGGGGATAATCAGGAAATATCGGCGGGTTTGCTGAAATTCACCTACCGTACGAAGATTTTCCGTAATGGTTATATCCAGATTGATGCGGCGGTGCGACTGACGACGGATATGGCTGCAAACGTACTTTTTGGGTGCATGACCCGGCTTCAGCTGAATTCGACGGCAACCAAAAACATACGTAACGAGTACAACGCCATCTGGGCAGACAACGCTGTCTCCCGTTCCGTATCCATCCGCTGGGCAGGAGGGGATGTCATCCGTGATGAGGCAGAGAATGCAACGCTGGGTAACCGTCCGCCGGTGGCAGGACTGACGGCAACGACTTCCTACCTGCGGTTTGACGGTGGCTGGCAGGCTGGCGCTATCTATGGTTCAGCTAAAACAACCCTGGGCGCACCAAAAAACTGGACTTGGACCGTCGGCTTTAGTGTCCATCTGAATGAGCCGGTTACGGACAATGTTGCACTCTCCGATGTCGAACTGAATCCGGTTGTTGGGTTTGCTGCCCGGTCTTCCGTGTACCCCCGCGTTCGCCAGGCGGCATTAATGTCGCGGCTGGGAAATATTGTCTGTGGGCTTTCTTCATGGAATGACCACGACGCCAGCGCAACGGACAATGCGAATGGGGCATTCAATACCGTCACGGGGGATATCGTCCGGCTATTGCACCTGCGCACAGGAACGTTTGCGGGCGTTTACGCAAAATTTCAGTCCTGGGCTCTGGCTCAGTACGGCGGCGCGGGTATCGCCAGTATTCACCTTGGCGCGCCGGAGGCTTACCAGTCCCTCCAGTTTGCCTCCCGCCTGGTACTGCCTCAGTTGTGGTGGTTGTATCAACTGGCAGTGATGGAAGGTGATGCGGCAAAACAGACTGAACTGAAGACCGCCATCGACCGGATGGCATCGGACTGTTACGCGGCATTTGGCGGGGTGGGTAAAGCTAACAGCAACTTTTATGCGGCGGCATTCCGCGCATGGGCGATGGCAGTGGCCACCGGCACCGATCCGTCAGGTAACTATACAGCTGCGATGAATATGGTTGACGGCCAGTTCTCCAGCCCGACGTATTTTGCCGGGGTGAAAAATATCATCACCGATAACGTTGTCGAGAACGTGCCGAAGCGCATGTATCTGCACTACCAGATGTACGCCTGGAACAACTATCTCATTGGTTGCCGGATCACAGGTCGCGCTTCGGTGCTTGATATGACGACGTTTGCCCTGAATGCGATTTCTGGTTACGGGGGATTAAAGGAGGTGGATTACTGTACGGCGGAATCACGACGAGGAGTGCCATCAACGGTGGCGTTTATGTTGTATCCGCTTCTGCATTCTGGCGATAACTCCTGTCTGGAGGCTGCGGAACGTATGATGGATGCTTTTGACGAATATGGCGGAGCCAACACGAATGGTCAGATAAAGTTATGGGATCTTGATTATTACTCCGTTGTGTCAACCAGATTTTCAGACTATACATTCGCCTGCAATATTATGGCTGACGTTTGGATGCAATTCTGGAAAAATAATGCTGGCTAAATTTATAAGCTGAGTCATACAGAAATTGAGTAAGTTTTTTATGGAATAAAACCACGGATGGTTAATCGCTCTAATAAGATAGCCTTCCATGGCTATTTATTATTATCCTAACTGTCGTTGGCGAAAATACTGATCCAGCCAGACATCAGAGAAGGTCGTTGCGCAGAACGGTATATCGGTTGTGGCTACAGTACTTCCAGCCTGATAACCATCGAAACCGAAATAGCGCTTGGGTAAGCCGGATTGTGGTCCATATTCAGAATTGAACAGATCCAGAGATGTCAGCAGTGCATTCATCATCGAGGGCCTTCCGGAGATCATCATCGGGTATGCAGCAAACGTGATGGTGTTAAAACTGCCCCGCCGGCTTTCCGATGCGCAGTAGTCAATCTCATCAAATCCGCCCAGGGCTGACGACGACATGAGAATAAAGTTATCCATGTCGAAGGCAGATTCCCTGCCAGCAGCTGTACACCCCAGCAGGTAATTGTTGTAGGCAAATACCTGATAATGCACCCACCAGTTAGCCGACAGCACGTCTGATGCTCCTTCCTTGAGGATGTTCTGGGCATACATAAACCCGGAACTTTGCATCAGCAGAGACTGAATCCCATTATAGGTTGCCAGATAAGCCCCTGCAGCGTCCTGCCCGGACATGATCCCCAGCGCAACAATCCTCAGTCCTGTGGCATTGCTGTTCGAGTTACCTTTCCCCGCAACTGATCCCTGTAGCCCGACTCCGCCATTAGCGTTGTAGTAAGTCACTATCGCATCGGCAAAGCTTTTTATCGCTACGGCAGTTTTATCCCTGACAGTCGTGTTTCCTTTCAGAACCGCAACCTTATAGAGCCAGTGCAGAACCGGAACACTGATGCGGGAAGCGAACTGCAGAAGATGCCCGCCATTTAGATAAGAAGCCCCAATATTTGCCAGCACAGGTACCCCGAACGATTTCACGACCGTTTCAAGTTGTGTGTAAATTCCCTCCAGCGTCCCGAGGCCGTCTTTCAGATATCTGACAATCTCATACGTTACCGGCGCATATTTAAACGTGCGCGTATCTCCCGGCCCGCCTTCCCACTGCCGGGCATCACCGGAATACCACCAGTCCATCGACCCGTCCAGATGCAGTTCAATTTCGCGGAGTGCCCGGCGGACCTGGGTAGATGGATATGATGACTGTCCAAGGAAACCAACCGGACGATTCAGCACCCTGGAGAACACATCCCTGGCTGTTGCTGAAGGTGACCTCATGTCAAACCAGAACTCGCTTGTCCAGGCCCAACCTTTGTTGACCGGCCAGGTAATAAAGGAGTTGTGGTCCTGGGTCTGATATTTCCAGCCAGCATACAATCTCACGGAAGAAGATGACGGGTTACGAACTTCCAGCATGGTAGGACGTGTCGGTCCATATGTCTGCCCGTCACGATGTACATCGCCGTTCGCCCTGACTGCTGTCACCGCCCATTTATCGCCGCTGGTCGGGTCTGTAAAAATAAC
The DNA here is from genome assembly GCF_001620885.1 of Klebsiella sp. D5A. NCBI lineage: Bacteria > Pseudomonadati > Pseudomonadota > Gammaproteobacteria > Enterobacterales > Enterobacteriaceae > Klebsiella > Klebsiella sp. D5A. The sequence continues at coordinate 5,283 of NZ_LOAR01000032.1, forward strand.
TGATGCGGCCTGTGGGTCATACGGATACGCACCGTCCCCGAAAGTCAGTCGCGCGATGACCCCAGACAGGGTTGATACCGGCAGAGCAACTTCCATCGATGACACCAGGCGGATTTGCAGTTTCCCGTTACGAAAGAGACGGTAACGCATCACTGCCCGTACAGCCTGGGAAGGAACGTTATCAATGGGCAGATTCCAAGAAACCACCTCAATCTCGACAAACACTGGTCCAGTATTGATCAGTCGAATGGATGAAGCCCCCTGAAAACCTGCCTCCTGGTAAGCGCCGGAAGCCCATGTTGAGCCACTCAGATAGGCGTTAAGCGTGATGTTGTGAACGGTCCCGTTGGGGTCAGTGATCGAGGCAAGTGCCCATGCCCCGGCAGCCACTACACCGGAATTGGTGAACGTCAGAGTATAGCCATCAAGCGTCACTGTACGCTGTGTCGCTGATGGCACAGTCAGCAAAGGGCTTTCAGCATAAGATTTTCTGGCCGTGGCGTAAGCTTTCAGCTCAAAGAACCGGGTTTCTCCCGCCGGAACAGAGGCCAGCGTAAAGACAGAGCCTGCTGCCAGGGAACCATCAGGATGAAATCCCGGCTGTGAGCGCTGACGCGGGTTTGGATGCTCCGTGCCTGAGAACTGGCAATCGTACTCCAGGCCGTTTTCATCCGTCAGAACCAGACATTCCTGAGACGGTACTTTTCCCGCAGGGAACCGGACTTTGAGTTCTACGGGGTAGTTAAGATAGTCCTGCGTAGTGGCATTTTTAACATCGCCGGTTACGCGGACATAGTCGCCGACGTCGGCCCCGTTCACTGCATCCTCTTCGTAGACCCGGAGTATAATACCGTTCCTGTCACCAGAGGAATTCAGATGTTCAATACTAAGCGCGCCAGCAGGAACCCTCAGAGCCATAATGTCCTGCAGGTCACGGGTGATCTGCCATGAGGCCGTTCTGTAGGTGAATACTGAATTGCGAGACAGCCCGTAAAGATAATTGAAAATCGCTGACGGACTGAACAGAGGTACCCCGGCGGCATCAAGCAGAGTAACAGGAACCGAAAACTGCAGGCATCCGTTTCCCTTATACCCACCCAGTGAAGTGACAATATCGGTCCGTAGCAGCGCTGATTCATTCCCGGTGACATAGCTGAACTGGCCCGCCAAATCGACACAACCGGGTACGCCAGTGTTAGTCAGAGTCCATACGGCGCCATCCTTTCTGATGAATTTCGCGATAACCATCACCGCACCAGGAAACCAGGACGTTGAAGTTACCGAGACACCATCAGTGTACCGTATCTCTACCCCCTTAAGCTCATTCAGTCGATGTGCCTCACTGAATCCCTGAAGGATACCATTCTGCAGCAGTGACTGATTGGCAGGTACAATGCGCCTGCCAACCCGCATGCCGTTAACGCTGAAAGCGAGATCCACCATGCGCGGGGCATACTGATTATCATCTGCACTGGTTGACTGAATGGTATCAATAACGATAAGGCGGTTTTTATCCGAATATCCAGGCAGGCCGAGGAGCGGCCCGTTATACACAAGGCGTGAATAGCGTCCGTTCAGCGCCAGATCTTTTGCTACCGCGGCTGAAACTGCATTGCTGTGTAAAACTTCGGGAACCTGGTTCATTTCCCCGGAATTCATAACAGAAAAAGCAAAAACAAGACCTGTACTGGCATCAACTGTCAGAGTACCTGGGGGAACTGAAAACAGGGATGCCGTATGAATGACTTGCGTAGTGGTTGAAGCATAATAAAAAACCTTCTCGGGCCACATCGACTGCAGATAAGCCTGGACGCCTGCTGGGGTTGCCGGATATCCGGCAGCGCTCAGTTCAGTGCGAGGAATAGTGACCTGAAGATAGGTACCGGAGGAATGCAGAACCACGCCACGCAACGCTGTTGTGGAGCCCTGATCAGCCCGTATAGAAGCAAAGTCATGTTCCGGATCGAACGCGGTGTACTGTGATGTCGCAACAACGCCATCACCAACGACCGGAAAAAAGGCTGCACGGAGAACATTCGCTTCCACAATGACATTTGATACTGTCATTTCCTTTAGGTACAGGGGATTATAATGTGTGGTTATATCCCCGTCAGTTAGCGTCTCTCCCGGGAAAAAATCCCTGCTAAAAAACTCGTTGGTACCTGCAGTGAGTACGAGTTTTGCTGAGGTATCCCCCCCGGCAGGAAGAGACGCAGTTCGCAGCTGCCCAACAGCCTCATCAGATAACGACCAGCTTCCAGATGCCGTAAGTGAAAGAGCTTCTGTCAGTGTCAAACGTGAAAGCGTTTCTGTTATCTCAACAGATTCTTCAAGGGCATGTGCAATTTTATCCAGTTCTGCCTGAGATGGCATTTTCCGCCCGGTAGGCTGCAGCGTCCCGCTAACGTTCATCACCTCAACCGCAAGAGCGCTGTCAT
>NZ_LOAR01000033.1:0-5954 GCF_001620885.1 Klebsiella sp. D5A
AGATGGATTTCGTGATGCTGACCGTACCGTCCGTGACGGTCTGCGTCAGGCCGCAGGCAATAAGCGTCAGTTCCCGCCAGGATAGAGATGTGATGTGAGTATTATGAAGTTACTAATGATATTAACCATGATTAACCTGAAAAGAGGCGTAAGACGACACAATAATATTTTGGCCGCTGATATCATCGTTATTAAAATATTTCATTAATGGTTCAGTAATAAGATGTCCACGAAAAATATCCTGTTCAAATGAGCAACCAAATAAAAACATAATGAGAGCTAAATATAATCGATGATAAAGCCGCTTAACTTTATATGTTTCACAAGCCTCATCCAAAACAGCAATTAAATCATTAACAGCGTTATAACCTGCAAAATCATATCGCTGCGGATATACACCCCTTAATAATTCGTGCAACCCTGCATTACTGGAACTTATTTTAACGGTAAAATCTTCAGCACTAAAACCTTTAAATATTTCAAAGCTTTTCTTAAAAAAGCATCCGTCTTCACCATAAACTTTCGCAATATAATCATTCAGTAATGTATAAAGGCTTAAACTCCTTTCTATTTGTGGAAGATCTTTTTGATATTTAATTTTTAATGATTGAAAAAGCGGTTCCCTCCCGAAATCAGAACCAAGTATAATCATCATATCAATATAAAGGCGAACCGGTCCTCGTTGGGTATAACCGGCTTTCTTTGCAAAAACAATGCTCTGTTGAATACAGGAACGAAAATCATCCTTCTTTTGCAAGGGAATTAACAGTGGGAACATAATCTCGCAATGTTCGATAATTTCACTGATGTAATTTTCAGCAGATACCTTTTTTAGCATATTAACCTGATTATCACTGAACTCCATCAATATTAAACTCCTGCAATATGAAATATAACAAATAAAATTATTTAACAGGCTTACCTGCAATGTAATCTCTATAAGAGTATCCAGCCGGAGATGTCGAATGCCAGTAACCAGCTTTATGAACCAGACTACCATTGGCCATAAACACAAACCCATTATTATATGGTGTTCTTAACAACTCTACTTCATACGTTTGATTTGCATAAGTAAAAAATATCAAAAAATAATCTTCTGTTGGTTTCAATGTTTGATTATTAAACTCCGTCCTTAAATACTCGTAAGATAGATTATCTTTCATTAAATCGAAAAAAACAATTGCATCTATGCCATTTAGAGATGATAAAGCAGGTACAATATTTATCGATTCCTTTATAGAATCCTGTAGCCTACGCGTTATTCCAAAATCATCCAAAACATCGATTGGGATATAGTTTTCATTAAGCACATAAAAATCATCAATTTTAATATATTGTGATGTTTCAAGCCATTCTCTCGCATCAAACCACTTGCGTTTATTAGGCCACTCAGGACTACTCTCACCATCCGCACTAACTAAAACTGCCATTTGATAATAATCTCTATGCATATACACTCCTCCCACGGCTATCAAAATAATCATTATAAATAATGCACCATAAACGTTTCGAAATCGCATTATTTTTTCCACTCTAAAGGTTGATATAGTTGCAGTCCTTTTTTCAATCCAGATGGAGTATCACCTGTTGTAGGAAAACGCCACGCTCCATTAGGAGCAATAGGGCCACCATCTTTCTCATTTTTGCTTCGCTCTTTAATATCTGTATTTCTTCTTTTTATTTCATCGTAGTTCTCCGGACGTTCAGGTTGTTTAGCCTTTTTATTACCTCTGGCTATTTCTTTATAATACTCATCCATTTCTGTTTCATATTGTTGGATAACTTTATCATAGTTTTCTGCATTCTTTATTTCCGTTCCTGTACCATAAACACCAACATAACTTGAGCGCATCTCAAAAGCGCTTACTGTTACATCCCACGAATCAGCCATTTTCTGTGCCGGACTTTGCTTTTGCCCAGCATCTTTCACGGCCATATCATCACCATCCACCGAGATCCCGGCACGACAGGCATAAGTTGTTATTTCTGCATCATAGTCAAAAACAGACTCATAGATATTGTTAATATCATCTATGGAAAACTCACCCGCATCTTTATTATCCCCGGCATAATGAAAAGAAGCAATATTAATGATACCATGACAGAAAAACACCATTTTCTTTATGAGCCTTTTTTTTGGTTTTACGCTGCCTGAGAAATGAAACCAATTCATCTTTATTTTTTACATAAACAACTCGGGAGTTTTGCTTTTCAGAATATTCATTTATTTTGCCAATATCATACTCACTATACCCCTGCTGAAACACGACCATAATACGCTGTACAGAATAACCATTCTTACTGGGTTGCGGAAAATCCCGCAACTGGCGCAACCCACAATTAATAAACCGATACTGATTGCCTTTGCTCTCTTCTGTTAGGCCAAATCCACCCTGCCAGCGCCAGTCCCTTGGTGCCGTTCTGGCTCCCACCACAGTGATGTAATCATATCCACTGCAATAAGGAGTTTCTTTTTCAGAATATTTAGGTGCCGTTACCAAGGATATCTTTCTCTCTTCTATCTCCTTTAATGAACCAAAGCTGCCCCCACGTTTCCGATATCCCTCAGCTAATTTTCCAACAAGCGCAAAGAGTTTTTTAGGCTGTGATGTCTTAATTCGTTCTGTTTTACCTTCCGCATCCGTCATGCCCTGTCTGTTGTATTTTTCTTCCTCAAAATGAACAGACCAAGGAATACCCCTGAGGGACACCGACGCTCCATCAACAGGGACAAGTTTTATCCGGTGACTAAATTCCTGGTTACATCTGGTAGCAGGTTCACCTGCCTCACCGGTGCAATTCGACATGGTTGTGGGGTCCAAAGATGCTATTTCAGCCATTATAATACTTCCCTGCCCAGCTCATTATTTCCAATAATACAATGCTCTAACACTCCGGCACTGCACTGATAACAGTTAATTTCGCCCTCACTGAGAAAAAACCATCGCAGAGAATATTTCATCAACCATGCAAACTGCTCCGGCGACAAAAGCTCATGGAGTATTTTCAAAACCCGGCTATCGTAGAAACGAAACACCCCTTTATCTTTCGAAGGCAGTGAAACCATCAGGCCAGATTCCAGATGCCGGGCCAGTTTTTCAAAAGGTTGCTCACTGATAATCCATGATACCGCAGGGTATTTTTCTTCCAACTGGCTGATTTTCACTAAATACTCTCTTGATAGTTTTGACACATCCAGCAACCATGGCCCCGCAAATGCAAGCGCCTTATCTTCCGGTAAACTGAAAAGAGAGCGAATACCCTTATCTTCCTTAAGCGGCTCATCAAAGAAACGATCAAACTGAATACCATCCACCAGGGAGAATAAATTCAGAAGTTCATATTTTTCTCTGAGTAGTGCAAATTCCCGTAATGCGTAATGCTGTTCTGTCATATTAATTCCCCCTCAATACAACAGGCGTCCCGTTCATTGCTGCATCCATCAGACAGCTCAGGCATAATCCTTTTTCCCTGAATGGTAGTGACATACTCGCCGCCCCTGCCGCCATCGTCCTTTTCACCTTCCGTATATACGTCGCCGTCGTACCATACTCGACCTTCCCGGCCTCAAGTCGCAGGTAGCTCCCGCCACCAATCAGCGTGATACGTTTCTTCCCGGCAAACAAGATGTCACTCGCCGAACTTAGCGTCAGCTTCTTCTCCGCAAACAGCCGCAGGCTGGCATTCTGCGCCTGCACCTCCACTGGCCCTTCGCCGGATTTCAGGCTCAGTTGACCGGTCCGGGCAAAGAGCCCCAGCTTCTCCCCGGCCAGCGCCGTCATATTGCCCCTGACACCCGTGCTGATATCCCCGCCTGCGTTAATGGCGACATTTTTCGTGGCCGTCATCTGCAGGAGCTCCCCGCTGGTCAGCGCCATCCCTTCCGGAGCGGACATCAGCAGCGCCTCATTGAGCGGTTTCAGCCGCTGCTCAAACATCGCTATCTGACTGTCAACATCCGCCTTCAGCGCCAGAACCTGCTCTGCCGCCATTTGCAGCTGCTGCAGTTGCTGGTTAAGCCGGTCGATTTCCTTCAGCGCGGCATTCCTGTCCAGCGCTTCCCCCTGCGCCTTAGGCTGTGTATCCGCACTGACAAACAGCCCCTTACCGGCACGGATTGTGCCCCACTCATCGGTGCGCAGCTCGATTCCCTGGCCGCGGCGTTGCCCCTGCGCGTCCACCAGATGGCCCGTGTTCAGTTGCGTCTTTCCGTACTCCGTGGCGAGTTTGATGTGTTCCTCACCCCGTTTGTCTTCCATCCGCAGCTTGTTGTTCGCCGGGGTGCGCAGCACGTTGCGGGTGTGATTGTCCCGGTTCACCAGGTCGGGATGTTCGGAGTCGTGCAGCGCATAGGCGATGTACGGCAGGTCAATATCGCCATTGCTGTACGCTATCGCCACCTCGGTTCCATCGATGAGCGGCGTATGCCAGCCGAGTGTTTCACCGGCATACGGCTTCGCCATCCGCAGCCACAGGTAGCCGTAACCCGGCTCCGTCCCCTCCCGGTCGAAGTCCAGCTTCACCCTGTAGCGCCCCTGCTCGTCCAGGTGTGCGTAGGTATCATTTTTTTCGCGACTTTCGATCCGGGCCGGGAGCGTACCCGGGATGACCGGGCGAGGGATCTCTACCGGACGGAAGCAGTAACGTTCGGTATAAGGCTGGCCCCAGACTGACACATGCAGACGGGAATCACGGGCCCCCCGGTAGGTCACCAGGGTGAGGACGACGCCTTCTTTCAGGGCCGCAATGACATCGCCCAGCGGCTCCAGCACCTGTCCGGGTGTGAGATGAGCAGCGTTGCTGAACAGATGAATACGGGCTGATTTATTCAGCTCCCGCTCGTGATGGATGTGCGCATAGAACGCCCCGGATTCGGTTTCCGGCTCCGGGCTGGCGTCATCACCCGCGTCACGATAAGGTGCGGCGTAGCGGTAATGCTCCCCGGTGGTGACCGCATCATGACGCACGCTGACTGTGGCATCCACCGGCGTGGCGGCGGTCCGGTAGTTGTAATCCCGCGTGGCAACGGTGCCGGTGGCAATGTTGTGCCAGGTCCGCACATCCCAGACCGATTCTGCCGCGCCGTCAAACAGGCCCGATGGTTCGCTGTAGGGCAACTGTACATCAAAGTGGTAGTTAAGCTGGCTGTCGGCCAGTATATAGGTATCCAGACCGCGCACATCATCCATCTCCGTGCGCCAGTAAATCCCCACCTCAGACAGAATGCGCCGGATAAACTCAAGGTCCGTTTCCCGCCACTGGGTGATAATTTCACGCGCCGGGTAGCTGCGCTCCAGGCGGAAGTCAAAATCAGGTCCTTCCAGGCCATGTTTGCGTAGCACCTGCTCAACCACCTCAGGAACGGACTGGTTCTGATATACCGCGCACTGTCGGGTGTATCCCAGGAGCGCCAGGCGCGAACTGAGCGTAAGCCGGTAGTGAGACTGGTCCTGAGAGGTGGACAACCATTCCAGGCGGGTCACCATGCCGTGAACACTTTTACCGCTCCGCATCCGGAAAGAGGCATATTTCATCAGCACCTCTTCCGGGGGGATGTTCGCCTGAAGCGTGGTGAACTCGATGTCCCAGCTGAACGGCTCGCTCAGGGCTTCCCGGCCGCGAAAGCGCAAAACATCCGGCTTCACCGAACTGTCATTGATATCCAGAAAGTAACGGGTCTGCCCGTCAAAAAGCGCCAGCCAGTTATCCATTACGTCACTCCTTTATCGGTACAAGACTAAGCCAGCCATCACCCAGTTCAATAGTGCGGGGGTTGTCCGGGTCAAGATCGTCACGGGTCAGTACCAGGCGCCAGCGGTTGTCCTTCTGATCCGGTCGGTTAAACAGCCCCACCACCGCCACGAACTGCGCCTCTTCATCCATAGGCATATTGAGCGTCACGCTGCCACTGGGCATCACCAGCAGCTCCTTTGACGCCAGTACGTCGTCCTTAA
>NZ_LOAR01000034.1:0-4839 GCF_001620885.1 Klebsiella sp. D5A
TTTCCAGGCGTGCTCCTTCAGCCACTCGGACACCTCACCATATTGTCTTGCTGCTCACCTTGGGTGGGCAACGGGGCGCTACTATAGGGAGTTGCGTTAAAACGGTCAAGCATATTTTCTTCTTTCTCTACCGTTCGCTCACGCAATGAACAACACCCCGCTGCGGTACAGCGGGGCGGGGTTTTAGCGCTGAGAATCCAGCTGTTCGTTATTCTTCACCACGTCCTGCGCTTTGCTGTAGCTTTCGATCAGCAGTTGGTAGGCCGGGAAGACTTTGGTGTACACCTCCGCCCATTCTGCGGCGTCCGGGCGATTCCAGGTGCGCTGCAGCTCAGAGGCGACGGCGGCGGTATCCATCGGCACTACGCCAGCCTGTACCACGCGAGCCAGGGTAATTTCCTGCGCCATTTTGCTGTAGGTGCCGGAAGCGTCAATCACGGCAAACACTTTATACCCATCGGCGACAGCGGCGATAGCCGGGAAGGCCATGCAAACGCTGGTAATGGTTCCGGCGATAATCAGCGTCTTACGACCTGTCGCTTTCACCGCGGCGACGAATTCCGGGTTATCCCAGGCGTTAATCTCGCCTTTACGGGCGATGTATTTCGCATGCGGCGCGTTTTCATGAATCTCCGGGATCAGCGGACCGTTCGGCCCCTGCGGCACGGAGGCGGTGGTGATCACCGGGATCCCGGCAAGCGACGCCATCCTGGCCAGCGCGGCGGCGCGAGCGCGCAGCTCTGGCATCGGCATATCGCCGACGGTCTGGAACAGGCCGCTCTGGTGGTCAATCAACAGCATGGCGGTATCGTTAACATCAATCACCGGACGAGCACCGTTAAAGTTAGCGGGAGTAGACATAGTATTCACCTCAATCAGTTAGATTTGGCCAAAACGGCCGCTGTTAAAATCGCGAACGGCTTCTGCGATCTGCGTTTTGTTATTCATGACAAAGGGGCCATAGCCCACAATCGGCTCCTGCAGCGGTTCGCCGGCCATCAGCAGAACTTTTGCCTGGGCGGTCGCCTCCAGATGCAGGGCGTCTCCTGTCTGGCTCAGGACGGCGAGCTGACCTTCGCGGGCGGACTCGGAACCGTTGATGATCACTTCCCCTTCCAGCACCACCAGCGCGGTACTCCAGCCTTCCGGCTGGCGCAGCGTGAGGTCGCGCCCCTGATTCAGCTGCAGATCCCACACGTTAAGTGGTGAGAAGGTATGGGCCGGGCCGCTGACGTCGTCATACTGGCCGGCAATAACCCGAACCTGTCCGGCGCCATTCGCCAGCGCGACGGTGGGGATCGTCCCGGCGGTAATGCTCTGATAGCCGGGGGCCGTCATTTTGTCTTTGGCGGGCAGGTTGACCCACAGCTGGATCATCTTCAGCTCGCCGCCGCTGCGGGTGAAGGCCTCCGAGTGGAACTCTTCGTGCAGGATCCCGGCGCCCGCCGTCATCCACTGCACGTCGCCCGGGCCAATCACCCCGCCGCGTCCGGTGGAGTCACGATGCTCTACTTCACCGGCGTAGACGATGGTGACGGTTTCGAATCCGCGATGCGGATGCTCACCGACGCCGCGTTTATCGCTGCCCGCCGGGAAGGTGTACGGCCCGGCATAGTCGAGCAGTAGGAAGGGGCTCAGCTGCTGGCCGTGCGTCTGATAAGAAAACATCGAACGAACCGGGAAGCCGTCGCCTACCCAATGCTGCGCAGGCGCGGTGTAGACTCCTGTAATCTGTTTCATGGCTTTCTCCTGTGTATCGGTATCTGATGTGAATAAGCTTATATCCGGGACGACGTATGCGGTAGTGAGCAAAAATGACCTATACTGTTCCAAAAATGGAACAATGGAGGAAGGATGCAGGATCTCAATGACTTCGCCTGGTTTGTCCAGGTGGTAGACCATGGCGGTTTCGCCGCGGCGGGGCGAGCGCTTGACCAGCCGAAATCCAAGCTCAGCCGCCGCATTGCGCAACTCGAGGAGCGGCTGGGCGTCCGTTTGATCCAGCGAACCACCCGTCAGTTCGCGGTCACCGAGGTCGGGCAGACCTTTTATCAGCATTGCAAAGCGATGCTGATAGAGGCCGAGGCGGCGCAGCAGGCGGTCGAGACGCTGCGCGCCGAGCCGCGCGGTAGCGTCAGGATCACCTGTCCGGTCACCTTGCTGCATGTCCATATTGGACCGATGCTGGCGCGATTTATGGCGCGCTATCCCGGGGTAACGCTGCACCTTGAGGCGACCAACCGCCGGGTGGATGTGGTCGGGGAGGGGATTGATGTGGCGATCCGCGTCCGTCCCCGGCCCATCGAGGATAGCGATCTGGTGATGCGCGTGCTGGCGGACCGCGGGCACCGGCTGGTGGCCAGTCCTGATCTCATTTCCCGGCTCGGACGCCCGCAGGCGCCGTCCGAGCTGAGCGCCTGGCCGGGACTCAGCCTGGGAGCGAACAAGCATCAGCATAAATGGCAGCTTACCGGGCCCGGGGGGGCAAGGGCGGAGGTGTATTTCACGCCGCGAATGGTGACCACCGATATGCTGGCGCTGCGCGAGGCGGCGATGGCCGGCGTCGGCGTGGTACAGCTTCCTTTATTAATGGTGCGCGATCAGCTGGCGTCAGGGGAATTAGAGGTGGTACTGGATGAGTGGCAGCCGCGGCGGGAAGTGATCCATGCGGTGTTTGCTTCACGGCGCGGGCTGCTGCCCTCCGTCAGGGCGCTGGTGGACTACCTCAGCGAAGAGTATCAGCGGATGGAGGAAGATTGATGGGTAGGCAGAGGTTTTTTGCCGGACTCATATGTGAAAAGCGTCCGTACTTTTTCACGCACTCTTCGCAATCGCGTAGGCTCGTGAAAGATTGCTCACTGTGTGAGTCGTTTGCCGCTTGAGAGCGTTGGCTGTTATAAGCAACCTCTGGTTTTTTCGATACATCGTTTTACTATGACCGTCTGGTATTATTTAAGCAATTTTGCCATAACGTCAAAAAACATTGGCAGATCATCCTTGAATGAGAAGGTCGTGTTTATTGCCTGACGAGCGATTAAACCGTCAATAAGGGCAAAAATAATGATCGTGATTTCTTCAAGGTTAATATCACGGCGAAACTCTCCGGCAGCGATACCCTCCTGGATGAGCCGCGCGAAGCTTTTCCGCATGATGTCATCACTGGAGATATACGTTTTTCGCAGTTCTGGATTACGCGCAGACTCAGCCATGATTTCAACCCAAAGTTGATGCGTGATAGGGTAACCGATCTCGCTAATACAGGACGTGACTTGTGCACAAAGGCGATCAAAATAAGAGCCTGCATAGGTCGCATTATGGGCAGTCAGCGCGGAGTTCTGTTCTTCCAGTACAATAGCCTTAACAAGCTCATCCTTACTTTTGAAATACGTATACATTGCTCCTTGACTAATTCCTGCCCGGGTAGCGATTTCACGTACGCTTGTCGCACTAAAGCCTTTTTCCGCAAAGCAGGCAGCAGCAGCCGTAATCAACTTATGGTAGGTTTCGGTTTTTTTTAACATATCGGCATCTTGGTAAATTCGGTGTCCAGACTTTAACGCGCTTTTATGCAAGGAGCCAGAGCTAAACTCTGTCGTCTGGCTCCTGGATTTCGTCTTACTTTAGAAGGGGTAATTCACTGAGCATGTTCTTGAGATTCAGCATGTCCCAGGGCAAATGTTCAGCGATTGTCAGGCCAACGGGGACTGCTTTTGTCGTCGCTGCCGCTATCAGATTGAGTACATCCTCAATCGTCAGTTTGCCTTCAGCAACGTCGCCAAAATCGTGTTTTCCGCGCCCCGGTTTTGCAAAAAGAATGGAGCGGAACAGAGATGGGTCGAGTACGTCCAGATCGATATGGATCGCCAGATACGCAATCTTTTCTTTAGCTATCCACTCCAGGACTTCATCTGCACCGCTTTTAACCTGTTCAGGTGCTAGCGTCGTAATGTTATGGCGAGTGAGGTATTCAGCTTCATAAGGAAGTGGCGCGTGGATACCGGCAATCATTATTTTTGACGGATTAAGTTTGGTTTTTACATGGGCAACTAAATCGTTATCACCCGTACCCATTAGCGCACCAAGCACATGGGCATGCGCGTTTGGATATTGTTCAGCCGTCTGCACGTCAGGATGCGAGTCAATCCAGAGCACACCGAGTTTGTCTCCGAACTTATCGAGCAGGTGGGCGAAAGGCGCCAGCGAAACCAGGCAGTCTCCGCCTAAAATGACAATGCTATTGGGATCATGTTTTTCAATCAGTGCGGCAGCATTATTGAGTTGCCTGATGAGGGATGGCTTAGCCGTGATGCCATTAATCCCTGGCAATGGCTCTGTTGTTGGTAACTCAACAGGAACGATCTCAACGGGCCCTTTTGCTTCAGGAGAGAGAAACGAGAGCAGCTGCGAGCCAAGATAGTAGGGAGGATTGTTACCGCCTTGCCATTGAGGAAATATAAGTCGCAGTGTTTTGCTAGTCATTGGTACCTTCTGTGTTGTCATGCGCTAAAGTGAATGAGCGTTCATTCACTTTTACATTGAATTACGGTCGATACGCAAGTAACAAAGCACTTTTCGTTAATGCATAACGTACACCATCCGGAGCGATATGATTTTCGTTATGCCGGGTGGCTCAAAGCGGAAGAGGGGATAGTGTTGGCGAACATCTTCGCTGCGCTGTTAATCGTGTGAAAAAGAGTCTGGCTTTGACAATACTGCGTAATGTCTGTTGCCAGTTGTCGAACCCCGGTCGGGGGTTCTCATCCCCCCCAGCGGAGAATATAAAAGAAAAAAGCCCGTACTTGCGTACAGGCTCTCATCTCGAATATGGCGGTGAGGGGG
>NZ_LOAR01000035.1:0-4248 GCF_001620885.1 Klebsiella sp. D5A
CGCTGCGCTTACCGGGGCTACGGATTCGCACCCGCCCTGCACGACCTGTTGCCCGGACCGGTACACCGCATCATTACCGGTAACGCCCCCAATATCACTGCCCCTGCAATCAGGCAAGCCTTCCCCCGCCAGATACGGTAAACTAACGCCGATTTTGCATCAGGAAGCCACTATGAACCACTCCCTCAAACCCTGGAATACCTTTGGCATTGAGCGCTCCGCCAGGACGATTGTACGCGCCGAAACTGAGCAGCAGTTATTAAGCGCCTGGCAAACTGCTGTCGCGGCAGGCGAACCCACGCTGATCCTTGGGGAAGGTAGTAATGTCCTGTTTCTGAACGACTATGCCGGTACGGTGATCCTCAACCGGATTATGGGGATCGAGGTGAGCGAAACGCCGGAAGCCTGGTGCTTGCACGTCGGCGCCGGCGAAAACTGGCATCAACTGGTGCAGTTCACGCTACAGCATGCGATGCCAGGTCTGGAAAATCTGGCATTGATCCCTGGCTGCGCAGGATCTTCGCCGATCCAGAATATTGGCGCCTACGGTGTCGAGCTCCAGCGGGTTTGCGACTATGTGGACTGCATCGAGCTGGAAACGGGTCGTAAGCAGCGTCTTTCAGCGGCGGAATGCCGTTTCGGCTACCGTGACAGCATCTTTAAACATGAATACCAGGATCGCTACGCCATCGTCGCGATTGGTTTAACGTTAGCGAAAGCATGGCAGCCTGTACTGAGTTACGGTGATTTAACGCGTCTTGATCCACAGACCGTCACCCCGCAGCAGGTATTCGATTCCGTTTGTCATATGCGAATGACGAAGTTGCCGGATCCCAAGATTAACGGCAATGCCGGAAGTTTCTTTAAGAATCCGATTGTCAGCGCTCAGGTTGCTGAAGCGCTGCTGGCGCAATTCCCCCAGGCGCCGCATTATCCGCAGGCAAACGGCACCGTCAAGCTGGCCGCGGGCTGGTTAATCGATCAATGTCAGCTCAAAGGGCAACGCATTGGCGGCGCGGCCGTCCATAGACAACAGGCCCTGGTACTCATTAATGAAGATCGAGCGACCAGCGAGGACGTGGTAAAACTAGCCCATTACGTTCGCCAGCAGGTGGGTAAGAAATTCGATGTATGGCTTCAGCCCGAGGTGCGCTTCATTGGAACGCATGGCGAAGTCAACGCAGAGGAGAGCATTGCGTGAAAGACCATACTATTCCCTTAACGTTGATTTCTATCCTCGCTGATGGCGAGTTCCACTCAGGTGAACAGCTTGGCGAGCAGTTAGGCATGAGCCGGGCGGCGATTAATAAGCATATCCAGACCTTACGCGACTGGGGCGTCGATGTGTTTACAGTGCCAGGCAAGGGTTACAGCCTGCCGGAGCCCATTCATCTGTTGGATGAGAAAAAGATTTCCCAACAGATTGAACATGGCCGAGTGACGGTTCTCCCCGTGATTGACTCCACTAACCAGTATTTACTGGACAGGCTTGATGAGCTGACATCCGGGGATGCCTGTGTGGCTGAATATCAGCAGGCAGGGCGAGGACGGCGAGGTAGAAAATGGTTCTCGCCCTTTGGCGCCAATCTTTATCTCTCGATGTACTGGCGCCTGGAGCAGGGGCCGGCGGCGGCTATTGGACTCAGCCTGGTGATTGGTATCGTGATCGCTGAAGTTCTGCAGCAACTCGGGGCCGATCAGGTTCGTGTGAAATGGCCAAACGATATTTACCTGCAAGATCGTAAACTGTCAGGGATCCTCGTGGAACTGACCGGGAAAACGGGTGATGCTGCACAAATCGTTAGTGGCGCGGGTATCAATCTTGTGATGCGTCGCGTGGAGTCTGACGTGGTCAATCAGGGGTGGATAAGCCTTCAGGAGGCGGGGGTTGTCATCGACCGCAATCTCCTCGCCGCGCGCCTGATTAAAGAGCTACGTCTGGGCCTGGAACTGTTCGAGCAGGAAGGGTTAGCGCCCTATCTGCCGCGCTGGGAGAAACTGGATAACTTTATTCATCGCCCGGTAAAACTCATTATCGGTGATAAAGAAATCTATGGAATTTCCCGGGGCATTGATGCGCAGGGCGCACTATTGCTGGAACAGGATGGGGTGATAAAAGCCTGGGTTGGCGGTGAAATATCATTGCGCAGCGCAGAATAAAAAAGGGAGCTTCGGCTCCCTTTGCTTTATTTACGTAAGCGTACTTGATTCACAGAATGATTGGCGCTTTTGGTCATGATCAGGCTGGCACGTTCGCGGGTTGGAAGGATGTTTTCTTTAAGATTCATTAAGTTAATCTCGTTCCATAGCGAGGTGGCAATATCCACCGCCTCTTCCTTCGACAGCTTAGCGTAATTGTGGAAGTAGGAGTCAGGATCGGTAAACGCCCCTTCTCGGAATTTGAGAAAACGGTTGATATACCAGCTTTTCAGTAATTCTTCCGGGGCATCGACATAAATAGAAAAATCGACAAAATCGGATACAAATACATGATGAGGATCGTGCGGATAATCCATTCCACTTTGCAGCACGTTGAGTCCCTCAAGAATTAAAATATCCGGCTGCGCGACGGTTTTATCGCCGTCGGGAATAACATCATAAATCAGATGGGAATAAACCGGCGCGGTTGCCTGCGGTACACCTGATTTAAGATCGGAGACAAACTTCACCAGTCGATGCATATCATAGGACTGCGGGAAGCCTTTCTTCTTCATTAATCCGCGTTCTTTCAATACTGAGTTAGGGTGCAAAAAACCGTCAGTAGTGATGAGTTCAACATGGCGGTGCTCCGGCCAACGGCTAAGCAAGGCCTGCAGTACACGCGCGGTGGTGCTTTTCCCCACCGCAACGCTGCCAGCGATGCTGATGATATAGGGAATGCGTTGACCGTTGGTGCCAAGAAATTGTTCGAGAACAGCCTGACGACGCAGGTTAGAACTGATATAGAAGTTGAGCAAACGCGACAGCGGCAAATAGATCTCGGCAACCTCTTCCAGAGAGAGATCTTCGTTGATGCCTTTTAACCGCGTGATTTCATCCTCGGTTAACGTCATCGGGACAGAATCACGAAGTGCAGCCCATTGGTGGCGGTTAAATTGTAGGTACGGTGTCATTAACGTCTGCTCTTTTTGGCTCATAAGCATGTTCTTACCATCGCCGTATACGTTGAAACGGCGATGCTTCACACGAGTTAATCAGGACAATGGGCAGGAGGGTAACACCAGATTGCCGGGAATAATAAGAAAAAAACTCATTGAATACTGCTTTCTCGCGCCAGCATCACAAGAGAGGAATAAGTTTCTTATTCGTAGTAAACCAGCAGGATAGTGCTAACGGCCCGTTACCTTTCTGTCAGTCGTCCGCATACATCCTGGGCATCAGCGGGTGACTGGAACCGCTCCTGATGAGCTGGATCGCTGGCGAATATTTGCACTGCTCTGTTTGAAATTACACCGTTTTTTCGTGTAAGAGCACAAAATGTGAGCAAGAGAACGTTTTATGCAAATTTTTAGTTGCATGAACTCGCTCCTCTCCCTAGAATGCGCGCTACTTGATGCCGACTTAGCTCAGTAGGTAGAGCAACTGACTTGTAATCAGTAGGTCACCAGTTCGATTCCGGTAGTCGGCACCATAACAATTTGGGTGGGGTTCCCGAGCGGCCAAAGGGAGCAGACTGTAAATCTGCCGTCATCGACTTCGAAGGTTCGAATCCTTCCCCCACCACCACTTTCTGGCGACGCTTTGCGTAGCCGGAGTTGGTTGGGTAAACTAATCAGCTCAATACTAAAGAGAGCAGTCTCTTTAGTATTACAGAAAGAACTGGGTAGCCGAGTTTCAGGATGCGGGCATCGTATAATGGCTATTACCTCAGCCTTCCAAGCTGATGATGCGGGTTCGATTCCCGCTGCCCGCTCCAGACGTGCTGATATGGCTCAGTTGGTAGAGCGCACCCTTGGTAAGGGTGAGGTCCCCAGTTCGACTCTGGGTATCAGCACCACTTCTTTTCTCTCCTTCCCTGTTTCTCTTCTGTTATTTTCATTCAACAAGTCGGGCATGTTGCCTGGTTGATGTGGTGATATCACCGATTTATCCGTGTCTTAGAGGGACAATCGATGTCTAAAGAAAAGTTTGAACGTACAAAACCGCACGTTAACGTCGGTACTATCGGCCACGTTGACCATGGTAAAACAACGCTGACCGCTGCCATCACTACCGTTCTGGCTAAAACCTACGGTGGTTCTGCTCGTG
>NZ_LOAR01000036.1:0-3889 GCF_001620885.1 Klebsiella sp. D5A
CAGCGGCATCAACCGCTTTACGATCCCTGAGCTGATAAACCCGCACCATGGTCGCCAGCGGCGTCTGTGCACCATCAGCGTTGATGGCGGTGCGCGGGGTAAAATCCAGATGCAGCGTTTTAATTTTTTTGTAGAAGATGGATTTCGTGATGCTGACCGTACCGTCCGTGACGGTCTGCGTCAGACCGCAGCCTGTGAGCAGACCGCAGGCAATAAGCGTCAGCGCCCACCAGCGGGTTATTGTTGCCATTCAAAAGCTCCTTTTACCCCCTCCCTACTTCTGATTGCTGATGCGTTGGCTGCACACACTCGCCCCGGTCACATAGTTATCTATGCTCCCGGAGACTCATGCGTTTGCCGCCTTCCTGCAATCAGAAGTATTGTGGGGAGAATGAATGATTGATTGATGATTAGTCGAAGCGGTAAACCCATACCAGGCCAGGGTCTGAATCGTACCGGATCGTCGCCCGGATGGCTGGTGGAGCCCAGTTTCGGCGTGTCCGGATTTTCCTGTTCCAGCAGCTGACAGAAACGATAGAAATTGGCCCGCCAGATGTCTTTATTAAGAGCTAATGTCAGCCCGGTACGTGCTGGCTGTGATTCTCGCGCCATCTCAGTCGTTTCCCTGTTGGTTGGCCTCCCTGTACTATCGAGGCAAACGGCGCCAGAAGTGGCAAAACCGCATCCGGGAACAGACTTGTCGATGACTGCCCGGGAGCTCGGGAAAACTGCAAGCAGGTGCGGGAATAGAGCCAACCGGCCCAGACAGACCGAGTCTCTGGATTGACTACTCCGAGACGCATGATCACGGAAAATACACGCACAGGCGGCGTTAGGCCGTCAGGTTTCTCCAGCTCATCAGCCAGCGTATTACGGATAAAGGAAAATGCCTGGCTGACTGTCGGCAGCGCCAGGATATTGTCGTCCGTCTGCTGCCAGTCAATGAATGCCTGCGGCGAATCATTAAACGGACATACCATCGGCTTGTCACCCCGGACGATTATCCATGGCGTTTCAGGCCCGGAAAATTCAGCGCTTAACACAGCCGGCAGTGTGATACCCGTCAGGGATTTAATCTGTTTACACTGCTGGCGGAGCGTTTTCAGTGCGGAACGAAGTACGGCTTCATCCTGATGACGGTCTGGCAGGCAACGGTACATTACCGAGAGCTGACCGACCTGGTGCGGGAACTGCGTCTGTATGCTGCGGACAACGTCAGTTAACCGGCTGACGTCGCCGACCCGTAGCCACCATCCCTGGGCTGTTTTACGTAGAGGGCTTCCCTGAAACAACGCATCCAGCATGTCGCCACACACCAGTACAACGGGGCCCTCGGCGTCGAGTAATGGCAGTTCAGCCGCCGGGAGGTTAGCGTCGGATACGGGCTCCTCATGCCGACAGTTTTTGAACACATACCAGCCTGCCAGAAGAATGATCAGCGCAGTGGACAGGCCGTTAAATACGTTGCCTGTCGGAATGAAATACCACAGCAACCACAGTAACCCGGCTACGGCTGCTAAAGTGTGTAGGGCTACCGAAATGATGACTTTTCTGCGCATTAGCCATGCAGCTCCGGTATTTGTGCTGACAACAACGCCTGAAGCCACAGATGGCCACCCCACCAGATAACCCCGGTCAGAATGACGGCCAGCACTATCCAGAACCAGACCGAGCGCATCAGACTCCAGCGATGTTTCCCCATCCGGTAAACAACCAGCGACAGGCCAGCATCAGGTGGAGAAACTCGCTCAGAAAGGGCTTTCACTACCTCATCCCGCTGTGACTGGCTGACCGCTTTCAGGCTGTATAATCCCTGAAAGCCCAACGCTATCACCCGGTGATAGCAGGTTAAAACGGCCGGGTTCGGTGAGGGCTGACGCAGAACCTCTGCAATCCGATCCCATAGTGCTTCACCTGCCCGAAGTGAGCCAAAAAAACGGGCCTGAAGCGGTGCTTTACGCCAGACCATCTGGCCTTCATCTACTTTCGGCTCCTCTCCTCCTTCGCTTTTTTCGGGCTTACGGCTCATCACCGTTTCGTCCAGCAAGGCACATTGTGCGTAGGAAATATGTTCCACACTGGCATCGTCATAACCGGCACGCTCCAGCGCTTCCCGCACACTTTCAACTTGTTTAACGCATGCGTTGTAAAGCGCAGAGCCATTAAGCGTGATGGCGCCTTTCTTAAGCATGGTGACGGTGAGCCAGGTCTCCGTCATTAGCTGGTCGATATCGATATCCTGTCTCATGAGCGCAATACCGCAAACAGTTCAAGTTCCAAAGCACCAAGTAACTCAGGCACATAGAACATACATACCCCCTGCTCCAGCATTTCATGCGCAGCAGGGCTTTCTATATCAAGTGCGAAGTACTGGTTTTCCATGCGTACAGGCAACGCTGCCGGGACTCTGCTCACCGGTATCAACGGGATCCCCTTGAGCGCAGCACCATAGATTTCGCGGACATCATCAGGTGAACCTGCCTGACAGAGTGCAGGAAATTTCTCGGCGACCTGCCAGGCCGGGATATCCGAGCGTACAGAGAGATAGAGATCGGCCTCTTCACGCAGACGGATATCGTGGAGGTTGGCCTTCCAGGTCTGTCCGTCCGGACGGGTCATTTCCAGAGCAATGACTCGGGATGGCAGACTTGCCTCAAGCAAACCCGTTATCAGGTCAAACAGCGGAGGAAACGCCTTAGCTGGCTCCTCGTGGTCATAACCCGGTATGGCGTCCAGATCATGGTCCAGGGAAAAGGTCAGCATACTGCCTGCCAGACGAGCGAGCTCAGCCCATACTTGTTCAGGTGGACGTGAAGGAAAACGTTCGTATTCTGCTAGCACTGTGGCGTGAGAATTCAGTGCATTCAGCAACCAGAAAAGGGAAACATCGGCGACGGCAAAATCGGCAAGCCTTTCGTTGCTTTCTCGGCGCATCGTCATCAAACGCTGGCGTCGGGAGCGTAACTGGCGGTTAAGCAACATCAGACGTTCGTGAAGAACCGGGCTTGCTCCAAATGACGCTACTGGAGGAATAAAAGATAGATCCTGTCGCCACGCATTTTGTCCATCCCGAATCAGTCTTGCGACCGGACACACTTTCCAGGAATCATTGCTTTCATGGGCAAACCGGATGGTGAAATTAAACCGGGCAACTGCTATAGATTCTTCTTCAGAGCCAAAGGCATCCTGCAATGTTACCCACTCTTCTCTATAGCGAAGCGGCCGTTCTGAACTGACGCCCTCCTGTTCAACGTTGCTTATGCCAGGCTGCATATGCGGCAATGCAATGACTACAGTTACCGCATCACGACCTGTCAGCTGGCTGGCATCTAACTCACGCGGCGCCGGAGGCAAATCGCTCCTTTGCGCATCAATTAATGAACCATCTTCCAGCCAAAGGCGTAACTGCGTAATCTGGATCAGGCCGGACGAAAGAAGACTGTCATTAAACTCAATTTTTTCCACGCCCCAGGGGAATGGGGATGCCAGCGCTGATGCACCGGCACTGCGGAAAGACTCCCATTCAGTCTGCTGCTGGAACTGTTGAGGAGATAGTAAAGCCCCCTCGTTCCATAGTGGACGATAAATTTTCATCCCGTCCTGCCTTATGCTTTTGCTTTGGGCATCTGGCTAACCAGCGACAGATTGACGTCCATCCCCTCGACCTGGAAGTGCGGCACCGCGTACAGCTTCACGCGGAAGAAGCCCGGGTTATCCTCGATATCTTCCACCACCACGCTGGCATCGCTCAGCGGATGGGAGGCCTGCAGCTCGTCGCCGGGGTCGGTCATTTCGGTCACCAGGCTCCGCACCCAGGTGTTCAGCTCCAGCTCCAGCAGACGCCGGTCCTTGGTGGTGCCGATATTCTCGCGCTGGATCATCTTCAGGT
>NZ_LOAR01000037.1:0-3338 GCF_001620885.1 Klebsiella sp. D5A
CCTTTGACGATCAGGTCTGCGGCTTCGAACCACTGCATGTGGCGCAGCAGTAGTTAACTAATAACATCATTACTTATTGATTTAAAAAGGAAAATAGGTGTTTTTGATATGTGGTTAATGTTTTTTGCCTAAGCCCTAACCTATTGAAATCCATTAATATATTTTCAGTTTTGATAACTGGCTTTGAGTTTTTCAGCTCATCTGGATAGAGAATTATTAGCCAATAATACTCACCCCCTGTGAGTCGGGTTAAATATTTCCGGTGTTATAAATCATGATTTGAAAAGAATATAAAAAAGCCTCAGAATCTGAGGCTTGCATTGGAACCACCAACGCCATTATATTATTTAATTTCTACCTACCATGTTATGATTGCTCTTTTCCAAACCATTTTCCCTTTTTTCTTTTCTTTTATATGCAGGATCCTTTTCATAATAAAATAAAAAATAAGAGAAAACACAATGATAGAAATATATGTCCCGATACCGAAAGATACCAGAAAAACGACCAAGAACCCAAAGAGCGCTACCAGTAAAGATGTGCAGATAGATATCAAATTAATTTTCTTGCGTGCGTCTCTTGATACATACCCTTTAATCTTAAATGCATGGCAACTGTGGCAGTGGTCCTCATTAATTAAATTTGCACCACAAAATGGACATTTATCATCTTTTGTCGTCATTTATTTTAAATCTCAACATAGTAGTAATCACTCATCCACAACCTTCCCTGGCAAGCGCAATCAACAACAGAATGTACTTTATTTTTTTGTTCTATTGTCTCAACTCCCTCAACAATTACGAAATTGCAGTATGATTTTACTTCATTTAATATCTTAAATAATTTACTCTCATACTGTATTTCCCAGAAATAATCTTTATCGATTTTTATACATTCAAAATTAAACATCTGAATAATTGTAATATTTGTTAAACCCCTCCCAAAATCATCCAGCCATACTGGACACAATTTCGAAAGACACTTTAAGTCAATCATACAGCATTTAGTATTAAATTCATGAAACTCTTCGTTAATCTCAAAGGCAATGTTTTTTTGTTTTTTTAAGTAATCGCTAATATATTTATCATTCAAGATATAATCGCTAATTAGACTGTCAACATTCAACGAAACTGGCTTTAACTTCAATTTAGAAGCATCAATTTCTTCAATTGTCAATATCTGTTTATTAAACAAATCGATTTTTTCTTTGTCACTTAGTGTGCTGAAACAAAAAGCACTTTCATTAGCAAGATAACCATTAGCATTCTTTTTTTTAACATTTTTCGTGAGAATTTCCCAAGAATGTACAGAACCATCTTTTTTGTAAGATGGTTCTAAAACAAATCTACAGGATTCTATTTCCACACTGTTCTTTATCATTAAAAAAACACCGGAACTAAGAATAATCCTAATCGTGTCATAATTAAATATGAAAGAGAAATAGTTTAAAATGATCGATAACGATCTAATGATAGGCAAAAGCTATCATACTTTGTGTATCGATCGATTATTCAAATCAAATGAAAAGTAAGGTTAAAAAAGAAACATAATTTCAATATTAAAGCTATTTGGATCAGATAGTTGCATTACGCGAATGACTTGGGTGGCAGATGTCCAATGTAAGTTGAAAGGCGCTTATGGTTTCGAAGAGATTTATCCTTGTTATAATTGTGGATAATAAACGTTCTTAAACATATATATGTATAAAATCATGAGATCAGAAATTATTTCATCATCAATCATTCGGCATGCAATATCCATTCTTCCCATTACGTTTAACTTCATATAGCATTTTATCAGCCTCTTTAATCCACTCAATGATTGATTCTTTATTTTCTGCACAAGAAATACCGATACTGACAGTACAGTACATGTCTTTATGAGAAGGTAATGAAAGATCTTTAATTTTTTTCTGAATTATATGAACCATGGTTATAACATGCTTGCTATTACTGTTGTTAACAATAATAGCCAACTCATCGCCACCAAATCTTGCTGGCACATCCTTCTCGCCAGCGCACTCTCGTAATATTGTTGATATACGAGATAACACCGCATCGCCAACTTCATGACCATATGTATCATTAATTTTTTTAAAATTATCAACATCAATGAGCATAAGATATGAATGAATTCTCTTTTTACGCGTCGCACGAAAAGCACTTTCCATTTTCTGTTCAAAAAAGCGACGATTTGGCAGATCTAAGCCAGGATCCATTAGAGCCTGTTTTTCCAGTAACTCCCTTCTTTTCCTCAGCTTTAGAGATAAGTGCCTTGAAACAACACTCAACACTATGGGATAACAGGTTGCCAACGGTAAAGAAAGTAATACCGTTCGGGTGCTGAATTCTATAGTATATCTGAAATCATTTGCTAACCAAACTATCACGAAACTTATCATCATCCACGTTAATGCTGGTTTTAAAATTTTCCATCCACCAGCAGCATAGCGATCTGCTATTTGAACGGAGATTATAAATAATGATGGAATTGGGCTAACTTGCATTACGGCTATCCAGATACCAGCCCAGAATGAATCGAGTACCATATTCTTTTTTTCAGTACTCAGCATATCCTTCGACATCATGCTTGCCAGATAAGCAACCGATGGCCAGATGAGTGCATTCAAAATTAACAGGGCTATCGTTATTTTTTGATGTGACTGTTCCTGGAGGACTGAATATATAGGAAGAAAGCAAAGAACGACACCTATCTGACGTAAAAAATATACTCGTTTAATAAACGATGAATTTCTGTCAGATATGTATTTTTCATCTGGGAATTTTGTTAACATAGAAAGCCTATTATAAATCACTAAGAGCCGCTATCACTTCAAACCACTAAATTACAAAATAAAACCGTCCTACATTACAAACTTATAACATAGATGTGAAAATTACAAGATGGCACTTCAATTAACGATAAACGTATCAATAATAACATTTGACATCCATTTTCTTGAATCTATCTGTGCATTTTCAATCTGATGAAAGACAATAGTTTAGGGTTATATCCTTAAACATGAAAAGCCAACAGGATTTAGCACTATTTTATTATTGATTTTGGTAGATTATTAAAAAACGACAAAACATCTGACCAGTAAAACTTTACTTGAACTTACTTATCGTTTACTGCAAATTATTCTGTGATGTACACAGCAATTAATGTCGTTTCAGTTGCCCCCGGCAAGTGCCTCCGGGGGATTTTTTATGCTCCTCAACTTTCTAGTGCGTCAAGTCGCCTAATCAAATCCTGCACCACTGTTACCAAATCGGCAATGATTGCCGTGTAATCCACATTCATCACCCTGAATTTTTCACCATCGATCTCCTGCTCGA
>NZ_LOAR01000038.1:0-2710 GCF_001620885.1 Klebsiella sp. D5A
GCGCTGGAGGAAAGCAGCGGGGGCGATGTGATGAACAGCCCGTATGAGAACTGGATCCCCCAGGCGTTTGGGGCGATAAGCCGAACGGCTGAACAGGGCGCGGGATATCAGTACGGTCTGGTACCACAGTTTTATCGTGACCTGATGGCGGGGATGGACAGCAACCGCGACGGGAAAGTGACGGCAGAAGAAATCAGGCAGGCGCTGGCAGTACGGGATCCGCTGGTGAAGAATGTGGTCAACCGGGTGATAGTCAAACATCACAGCGAATGGTATGGGGGCCGCTCGACAGGGCGCTGGGAAGGGTTTTATAAGGATCTGGACTCGCTGGAAGTGAAGTACTGTGAGAAATGGCAGGCGGACCTGGAGTGGATGAGCAAGGTGCCGCCGTTTGATAAGGATGAGGCGGTGTGGCATTTTCATCCGGTGGTGTTTTTGAATGCCTTATCCTCCGATGGTGATCAACTTATTACATACGAGCAATTGAAATTAATGCTCCCTTCTAATCGAGAGAGTGAAATTAATACTTATCTAGAGCCGTTGAATGAGACTATGAGGTTATTTGAAATCAATACACCTTTACGTAAATCACATTTTATGGCCCAGATCCTCCACGAAACGAGTTTTTTCAGAGATACAGAGGAAACTGCTTCCGGAAATGCATATGAAGGTCGCAGTGATCTTGGCAATACTCAGATTGGTGATGGCCCATTATTTAAAGGTAGAGGTTTATTAAAGATTACTGGTCGTGATAATTACACAAAGTGCCAAGGATATCTCAGAGGTAAACTTAATGACGAAACGTTTGACATAACGTCGTCAGTATCTAAAGCAAAACAGTTATCAGAAAATCCAAGGTATGCAGCATTGGCATCTGGGTATTTTTGGAAGTATATAAAACCTAAGTTAAACGATACAGCTGATAGGGATGATGTTTATTGGGTTTCAGTTTATGTCAATGGATGGGCTGTGCAAGAGCATCCTTATTATCCAGACAAAGCCAGAGAGCCGAATCATATGGATGACCGGATTAATAAATTATCTATTGCTAAAAACGCATTTGGGCTAGAGTGAGTTGAATGAAAAATTTATTTTTATTATTAGTAGTGGGCGTATTATCATTGTCTTGTAATGCTTCGGACGTAGTGAAAACAGAGTATTCCATTTCTTCGATGTACAGTGGGACTATTGGGAAGAGCAATATTACAATGAACCTTGTTATTTCTAATGACAATGTTTCTGGTAGTTATATATATAACAAATATAAAAATAAAATTTTGTTAAACGGAGTGATGGATTCGAATGTTGTTAAGTTAAAAGAAAAAACAAATAACGGCACTGCTACTATAACTCTTTTTCGAGCAAACAATGGTTATACTGGTCAGTGGTGCAATAAAAAATGTGTGCCTGTAACAATTCAAGCCAATAATTCATTCAAAGATGGTGAACTTAAGGATGTTAAAGTTGATGATTCTGATTCAGGCGTTTATAAAGTAGATTTGATATTTAAGAATAAAAATGAAAGCATAATTGTTACTGATGCCATAGATCCACCATCTTTAGATTTTGTAGATATTAATGGCGATGGGTTTTACGACTTGATAGTCAGAACAGATTATCGACCAAATAACGGTAGTCAAGTCATTTATCTCTCAGGTAATAATGAATTTATAAAAGATAATAATTTATCAAAAGAAAATGGCACCATAGTGTACGACCCTTATAAAAAGAACATCGTTTTTAATTCAAAAGATGATTGCTGTAATAATTTCAGAAAAGTTATTTACTCCTTTGATAATGGCAAATTTGTGAGGGTTGATGATATATTTTTTGATTATTCATCTAACAAAGGTAAAGATTCTAAAGGTGGTGATATTTCAAAGGACAGGTTCGAGTCTTACTAAATAGTATCCCTTCGTAAGGGGAATTTCATTACGCCATGCATTCAATCAGGTGATAACCAGATAAAAGGTCTGTTCTTAGGACGAGTCCGGGGCGGTCCGTGCGGCCAAGGGGCTTTTCCTGACGGCGGATGAACAGGCGAAAGCGTAGGGACCGGTGCTGGAGATGATGCCGGCCGTTGAGCGGATAACCCGGGCCAACAGCCAGAGTTACCCCATCAGAAATACTGACGGTAAAGAATTTCGCGCACTGGACGATGTCATGCGGCTTATCGACGGGGAGGCGCACGGGACATGGCTGCTGGGCGCGAATGGCCTGTGGCACGGCGGGATCCATATCAGCGATGTCTCTAATCCTTTCTCGGCGCTAAAACCGGACGCCGTTAATACTGAAGAACCGCTACCCCTCCAGTTTATGGCAGACGGTACGGTAGTGGCGTACAGGATAAACAACGAATACCTGACAGCACCATACTGCGGAGAACAACTTCGCTACAGCAGCAGCTTTGTGCTGGTGAAATCGCAGTGTCAACCTGATCCGCAAAAGGAAAAGTGCTGGCTGGAGTTTTACAGCCTGTATATGCATCTGGCGCCGGTCGCTGATTACCCGAAATCTCCCTGCTATAAAGTCAGGGACGGTCACAGTGGCATACTGTTACGCCAGTATAAAAACGGACAATACGGGTTACCGGAGTGGGAGCCAGACAACGGTGAGGCCGGGACATATCCCGCTCCGGCGAAAACGGAAAAAAGCCTGAAGGCAGGCGACCGTTTTGTCTCTTCCCGGACGGGGCGTTTTTATGTCACGA
>NZ_LOAR01000039.1:0-2439 GCF_001620885.1 Klebsiella sp. D5A
GTAAGCGTACAGCATGAACCGTCTGGTCATAATCTGAAGCATCCGACAAAGTGGTGTCCACCAAATAAGTAGTGGGAACCAAAGTGTCAGATATGCAGAAAAATATGACTCCCGGCAGGCGTAAAGGCTGCCCTAATTATTCTCCTGAGTTTAAACAGCAACTCGTTGCTGCCTCCTGCGAACCCGGGATATCCATCTCAAAACTGGCGCTTGAAAATGGCATTAATGCCAATCTGCTCTTTAAATGGCGCCAGCAGTGGCGCGAGGGAAAGCTGCTATTACCTTCCTCTGAGAGTCCTCAGTTACTTCCTGTGACTCTCGATGCCACCGCCGTACAACCAGAACCGCCCGCTGAGGACTCAGAGCTCAGCATCAGCTGTGAGGTAACGTTCCGGCACGGGACACTCCGCCTCAACGGCACTGTCAGCGAAAAGCTTCTGACTCTGCTGATACAGGAACTGAAGCGATGATCCCGCTACCAACAGGCACCAAAATCTGGCTGGTTGCCGGTATTACCGATATGAGAAACGGCTTCAACGGGCTGGCTGCAAAAGTGCAGACGGCGCTGAAAGACGAACCAATGTCCGGCCATGTCTTCATCTTCCGGGGCCGCAGCGGCAGTCAGGTTAAACTTCTGTGGTCCACCGGCGACGGGCTGTGCCTGCTGACCAAACGGCTGGAGCGCGGGCGCTTCGCCTGGCCGTCAGCTCGCGATGGCAAAGTGTTCCTGACCCCGGCGCAGCTGGCAATGCTGCTGGAAGGCATCGACTGGCGACAGCCGAAGCGGTTGCTGACCTCCCTGACCATGCTGTAGGCTTCTTTATCCTGGTTGTCGCAGAATAAGCCTGGTAAAATGCTGGCTTATGAATGACATCTCTTCTGACGACATCCTTCTGCTGAAACAGCGCCTTGCCGAACAGGAAGCGCTGAACCGTGCCCTGCTGGAAAAGCTGGCAGACCGGGAGCGCGAAATAGACCATCTGCAGGCGCAGCTGGATAAACTTCGCCGGATGAACTTCGGCAGCCGTTCTGAAAAAGTCTCCCGCCGTATCGCACAAATGGAAGCCGATCTGAACCGGCTTCAGAAAGAGAGCGATACGCTGACCGGTCGGGTGGATGACCCGGCAGTACAGCGCACTCTGCGTCAGACCCGCACCCGCAAACCGTTCCCCGAATCACTCCCCCGCGATGAAAAACGCCTGCGGCCAGCGGGTTCCTGCTGCCCGGAGTGTGGTGGTGCGCTGAGTTACCTGGGTGAGGATGCCGCTGAACAGCTGGAGCTGATGCGCAGCGCCTTCCGGGTGATCCGGACTGTACGGGAAAAACATGCCTGCACAAAATGTGATGCCATCGTGCAGGCCCCCGCGCCTTCGCGCCCCATTGAGCGGGGTATCGCCGGACCGGGGCTGATGGCCCGCGTGCTGACCTCAAAGTATGCAGAGCACACACCGCTGTATCGTCAGTCTGAAATATACGGTCGCCAGGGCGTGGAACTGAGCCGTTCACTGCTGTCGGGCTGGGTGGATGCATGCTGCCGGCTGCTGTCCCCGCTGGAGGAGGCGCTTCAGGACTATGTCCTGACTGACGGTAAACTCCATGCCGATGATACCCCGGTCCAGGTGCTGTTGCCGGGCAATAAGAAGACGAAGACCGGGCGGTTGTGGACGTATGTTCGTGATGACCGCAACGCCGGGTCAGCGCTGGCACCGGCGGTGTGGTTCGCCTACAGCCCCGACAGAAAAGGCATCCATCCGCAGACCCATCTTGCGGGGTTCAGCGGTGTGCTACAGGCGGATGCGTACGCCGGGTTCAACGAGCTGTACCGCGATGGCCGGATAACGGAAGCCGCCTGCTGGGCTCACGCCCGCCGTAAAATCCACGATGTGCACGTTCGCACGCCGTCAGCCCTGACGGAGGAAGCCCTGAAGTGTATCGGCGAACTGTATGCCGTGGAGGCGGAAATAAGAGGAATGCTGGCGGAACAACGGCTTGCTGAACGTCAGCGGAAAACGAAACCGCTGCTTAGTACCCTGGAAAGCTGGTTGCGTGAAAAAATGAAAACTCTGTCGCGACACTCGGAGCTGGCAAAGGCGTTCACGTACACCCTGAACCAGTGGCCGGCCCTGACGTACTATGCAGAAAACGGCTGGGCCGAAGCCGATAATAACATCGCTGAAAATGCGCTGCGGATGGTCAGTCTGGGTCGTAAAAACTGGTTGTTCTTCGGCTCAGACCACGGTGGTGAGCGGGGAGCGTTGCTGTACAGTCTGATCGGGACGTGCAAACTGAACGGCGTGGATCCAGAAAGCTACCTTCGCCATGTCCTTGACGTCATAGCTGACTGGCCGGTCAACCGGGTCAGCGAGCTGCTACCCTGGCGCATCACACTGCCAACTGAATAACACATCCCCGTCAATACGGTTCTCGCTGTACGCTTAC
>NZ_LOAR01000040.1:0-1822 GCF_001620885.1 Klebsiella sp. D5A
TCCATTCTGAGCCACTAAGTCCCATATCATACAGACCCAGGGGGTTTGGCGGGAACTTCCCTATTGGATAAAAAGGAAGCCCAATACCATCAGTATAACTATCCAGTTCGTCCTGGTTCGGGAAATTTTTCCCGGGTAAAAGCTCACCATTGTTGGTAGCAAACGGAAGATACTGCCCTCTGGATCTTGCTGCATACTCCCATTGCGCCTCTGTCGGCAAATCAATTTTTTTACCGGACTCCTTACCTAACCACTGACAATAGTATTTTGCCTGTTGCCAGGTCACATTTGCTGAATAATCATCGGATAATAAAGATGGATGATTTTTCATAAATGGACCTACCGGCAGTGCTCTTTTATTAGTAAGTTTTGAATATTCTTTATAATTCTTATTGGTAACCTTAAATTTTGATATTAAAAAATCACTTAACACAACCTTATGTAATACCTTATCATCCTGGTTTATGCTGAAAGGCAGTTTTTCACCGACTAATGGGCCAAAATCCCCCATTAAAAACTCGCCGCCCTGAACGGGAACCATGTTAGAGAGCGACTTAGCAACAAGCGCTTCAGACAAGGTTTCACGCTTGTCAGTACTCTTCTGGTCGCACCCGAGCAGTAAACTGGCGGCAACAGAAGCAACTACGATTAATTTTCTCATCTTATCACCTAAGCCTTTGCATCAGGCAGTCATTGTCCCCGTCGGGTGCAGCTCATCAATCATGGCAAGATATTCTGACATCAGGAAATCCGGGATAGATTAAATATCCTATCCGGTTCAGCCGAATATTAGTTGAGCATTCTGACTCGGTTAAAATAAGAGATGGCATCACACATTATTTATTAACGACACAACGAAATACATACTGCGGACCAACACCATATTTTTCATAGTCACCATCAACTTCTTCTGGGAGTGGTGAAGCAGATTGTCTAAACATAGTCAATGCGTACTGTCTGTCGCCGCCAACATTCCCACGCAACACTTTCTCGGTCCCTTGCTCTGGTCCCTGAGGATTCTTTACCGGAGAGTTGGAGTAATAATCTGCTGCATACCAGTCATTGGTCCATTCTGAACCACTCAATCCCATATCATACAGCCCTAAGGGATTTGATGGGTATTTACCTACTGGATAAATGGGAAGCCCCATCCCGTCAGTGTATTTATTCAGTTCATCCTGGCTTGGGACATTTTTTCCTGGTGAAAACTCACCATTGTTAGTAGCAAACGGAAGATACTGACCTCTGGACCTTGCTGCAAACTCCCATTGCGCCTCTGTCGGCAAATCAATTTTTTTACCGGATTTTTTACCTAACCACTGACAATAATCTTTTGCCTGTTGCCAGATAACACCTGCAGGATAATCCCCCTTTAGCAGAGAAGGATGACGTTTTGCCAGTATATCCACAGGTGGATTTTTTTTATCTGTTACTTTCAAATAAACATTAAAATCATCGTTAGTGACTTTATATTTTGATATCGAAAAACCACTTAAAATAACCTTATGTAAAGTTTTATCATCCTGTTGTATGCTGAAAGGTAATTTTTGACCAACTAATGGACCAAAATCACCCATTAAAAACTCACCACCCTGAACGGGGACCATATTAGAGACCGATTTATCCACAAGTGCTTTAGCTGCTTTTTCACTCCCGGTGGTATTTCCCTGATCGCACCCGGTCAGTAAACCGGCAGCAACGGAAGCAACTACGATTAATTTTCTCATCTTATCACCTCAGCCATTGCATCAGGCAGTCATTGTACCCGTCGGATGCTGGTCGTCGATCATGGCAAGATATTCTGACATCAGGCTATCCGGGA
>NZ_LOAR01000041.1:0-1228 GCF_001620885.1 Klebsiella sp. D5A
GGCGCTGGCAACGCAGCAGACGACCCTGACATCCAGTGTCGGGGATCTCAGCGCTTCCGTTCAAAACACCGCTAAAACCGTGGCGGATGTGAATGGTACGGTGAGTTCGCTGTGGTCGATGAAGGTTGAGACGGTTAACGGGAAGAATGTTGGCGCGGGGATTACGCTGGGCAGCAATGGTGAAACGAGCGACATGATCCTCTACGCCGACCGGTTCTCGCTGTTTAACCGTAACAATGCGACGGCAGTTCCGGTGATGATTGCCGAAGGCAATGAACTGTATATCGATACGGCACGTATCAAAAACAGTTCCCTGACCTCAACCAAAATCGCGGACGGTTCCATCACGAACGCGAAGATCGGCAACGAGATCCGCTCGAATAACTTTGTTGACGGGTCGCAAGGCTGGCGTATCGCCAAGGATGGCTCTTCGCAGTTCAATAACGTGATCGTTCGTGGCAGGGTCGAAGCGAATAGCGGCGTGTTCCGTGGCACTGTCCAGGCGGATGCGTTCATCGGTGACATTGCGGTGGCAAAAGGTTACGACAGCCTGACCTTCCGCCGCAACCAGACGGTACAGCGGAACGGTGCGTATCAGAACAGGGGGTATAGCATGACAGTGGTTCTGGCCTGCACCCTGGTGTGCCAGACCTATGGGACGGGCAGTGGCCTGGGGTATACCTCTGATATTACGTTCAACATTGGTGGGCAGGAGGTAACCCGCCGTATCTTCGTCGATGCCGGTAATATCACAGCTGGCACCACGGCCTTTGAATTGCGGTTTGCCGCGCGCCTGGATGCTGACTACAACAATGTCGGCTTCTTTATCAAGGCTACAGGTCGAAATGCCGCGATTGATTACACCTGCACAGTCGAGAACATCACCGCAACCGCCTTCCGAACGGACAGCAGTTCATTTAGCTAACAGAGGCCCCGCCAGGGGCCTTTTCTTTTTCCAGGGATAATCATCCAGGAGGAACTTTATTATGGCGATGTATGAAGTCGGCACCGTCACGGGTGCAGCGTCGCAGGCACGGGTGACAGGTGCGACAACAAAATGGTCACAGGTGGCGCTGGGGATACTGCCCGGGTCGATTCTGGTGGTCTACCGCAGCGGTAGTGCTGACCTGTATGCGATCAAATCCGTGGACAGCGACACGCAACTGACGCTGACCCGGAATATCACCACCGCATTTTCCGGCGCCAGTTACGGCATTATAACCGCTGA
>NZ_LOAR01000042.1:0-1217 GCF_001620885.1 Klebsiella sp. D5A
ATGGCGCAAGAATTTACGCAGGAACAGATCGACGCCATCGTTGCCAAAGCCGTTGATAAAGCGCTGGCCGACCGCCAGGCGAAAATCGACGCCGCGGCCAACAAAAAGGTCGACGTGATCACCAACCCGCAGACAACCGCCGCCTCGCCGGATATGGCCATTCCGTTCGGCCTCAAGTTCAGCGGCTATGCCCGCTATGGCGCCCACTTCCAGACCGGCGACCAGAAATATGTCGGCGTCGACGGCTCCTATAACGGCGCCTCGGCGATCGGCCGTCTCGGCAACGAAAGCAACGGCGGCGAATTCCAGATCAGCAAGGCCTTCAAAAGCGCGCAGGGGGCTATCTGGGATCTCAACGTGATGTTCGACCACTGGAGCGACGAAGTTAACCTGAAGAAGGCCTACGTCGGCGTCACCAACGTGCTGGAATCCAACCCCAACGCCTATATCTGGGCCGGCCGCGACTTCCACCAGCGTCCGCAACAGGGGATCAACGACTACTTCTGGATGAACCACGACGGCCAGGGCGCCGGGGTGAAGAACTTTGATATCGGCGGCGTGCAGTTTGACGTGGCGACGGTGTCGCAGGTGAAATCCTGTAGTCCGGAAGTGATGGCCGATGAAACCAACCCGTCGCGCATCACCTGTACCGGCAGCTCCGACACCGGCGACAACGGCCACTACGCGCTGACCACCAAAACCCACAACATCAAGGCCGGGCCGATCGACGTCGAGGTGTACGCCAACTACGGCTTTGACTCAAAGGCGGTGGACAGCGACGCGCGCCTCGAAGCCTGGCAGGGCGGCCTGGTGCTGAGCCACACCAACGACAGCGGGGTGAACAAGGTGATCCTGCGCTACTCCGACAACTCGGATAACAGCGTCTATAACAAAACCGACGACCTGACCACGGTCTACGCCAGCTTCGAGGGCAGCCATAAGTTCACCCAGCAGGCGCAGATCGAATACCTGCTGGCTTTCCATGACTACGACAACGGCAAGGACAACACCGACAACCGTAAAAACTACGGCGCCATCGTACGACCGATGTACTTCTGGAACGACGTGCACTCCACCTGGCTGGAAGCGGGCTACCAGCGCGTGGATTACGACCAGGGCGGGGATAACCACGGCTGGAAGCTGACGCTGTCGCAGAACATCGCCATCGGCATGGGGCCGGAGTTCCGTCCGATGCTGCGCTTCTATGTGACCGGCGG
>NZ_LOAR01000043.1:0-1212 GCF_001620885.1 Klebsiella sp. D5A
GGCGCTGGCAACGCAGCAGACGACCCTGACATCCAGTGTCGGGGATCTCGGCGCTTCCGTTCAGAACACCGCCAAAACCGTGGCGGATGTGAATGGTACGGTGAGTTCGCTGTGGTCGATGAAGGTTGAGACGGTTAACGGGAAGAATGTTGGCGCGGGGATTACGCTGGGCAGCAATGGTGAAACGAGCGACATGATCCTCTACGCCGACCGGTTCTCGCTGTTTAACCGTAACAATGCGACGGCAGTTCCGGTGATGATTGCCGAAGGCAATGAACTGTATATCGATACGGCACGTATCAAAAACAGTTCCCTGACCACTGCCAAAATTGCGGACGGTTCCATCACGAATGCGAAGATCGGCAACGTCATCCAGTCAAACGACTATGTCGACGGGTCACGCGGCTGGAGCATCAACAAGGATGGTGGGGCGCAGTTCAACAATGGGATCTTCCGTGGTCACATTGAGGCGGCAAGCGGCAAGTTCAAAGGCACCCTGGAAGCTCAGTCATTTATCGGTGATATCGCAGTAGCTCGCCGCTACGATGATATGGCTTTCCGCCGCAACCAGACTGTTCAGCGTAACGGGGCATACCAGAACCGTGGATATGGGATGACGATTGTTCTGTCGTGTACACTGGTTTACCACCTCACTGGCGCGGGCAATGTCCAGCAGTCGTATTCCGTTGATATCACGTTCAACATTGGCGGGCAGGAAGTAACGCGTCGCTTCTTTGCCAACGCCGGCGGTTTCCAGGCTGGCGACTTCACTCAGGAATTCCGCTTCGCTGCTGATCTGCTGGCTGATAACAACAATGTCAGCTTCTTTATCAAGGCGCGCGGCAACGATGCTTCGATTGACTATAGCTGCTCGATCCAGAACATCACCGCCACGGCGTTCCGTACAAACAGCAACTCATTCAGCTAACAGAGGCCCCGCAAGGGGCCTTTTCTTTTTCCAGGGATAATCATCCAGGAGGAACTTTATTATGGCGATGTATGAAGTCGGCACCGTCACGGGCGCAGCATCTCAGGCGCGGGTGACAGGAGCGACAACAAAGTGGTCACAGGTGGCGCTGGGGATACAGCCGGGGTCGATTCTGGTGGTCTACCGCAGCGGTAGTGCTGACCTGTATNTGACACGCAGCTGACGCTGACCCGGCATATCACCACCGCATTTTCCGGCGCCAGTTACGGCATTATAACCGCTGA
>NZ_LOAR01000044.1:0-1196 GCF_001620885.1 Klebsiella sp. D5A
ACCGCGCCGCCGGCCTGCGGACCGCGAATTTGCACGCACCAGCCGTTATTGACAAAGCTCTTCACCATATTGGAAGCGAAGGAGAACGCCGCGCTGGTCCACAGATACTTTTCGTGGTCCGGACCTTTCACCTGCTCGACATAGTTGAAGCTGCGCACCGGCACGGTGTCCGGACCGTACGGCAGACGACCCAGCACGCGCGGCATCACCAGACCGATGTAGCGGGCATCGTCGGTTTCACGAAATGATTTCCAGCGGATATATTCCGCGCGATCGAAGTAGTTGCCGATATCCTTAATAGCAGCCACCTCTTCCATGGTCTCTTTCAGGAAGAAGGCCGGGCCGACGGCGCCGATAAACGGCATATGGGCGGCCGCAGAGACGCGGGAGATATTGCGCAGGAGCGCCACATCCTGCGGGCTGGCGTCGAACTCATAGGCCGAGATCACCGAGCCGATCGGCTCGCCGCCGGGAGTGTCATACTCCGCGGTATAGGTGTGCCAGTAGAGGCCGCTCTGGATAAGCTCCGGCGCGTCCTCAAAGTCCTGGCGCAGATCGTCTTTGGCGACGTCCAGGATCTCCGTTTTGACGTTCTGCCGATAGTCGGTGTTGTCCACCAGCTGTTTGAGGCCGCGCCACAGGGATTCGACCTGCTGAAACTCCTGATGGTGCATCACCGCGTCCAGCTGACGGCTTATCTGGAAATCCAGTTCGGCGATATGGTGATCAATCAGCGTTTTGTCGAGCTTTTCCACCCGCTGACCGGACTGACGGATGCGCTCCATAAACACCTGCATCGCCGCGGTGAGACGTTCCGCCGCTGGCGCCTCGGAGAGCGCGGCATCGTCCAGAAAGTCGTTGATATCCCCGAGGTGAGACGCCGGGGCGAAATTAATTTTTTCAAACAGCGAGGCGTAAACGCCCTCGCCCGCCCTATTTTCCTGCAACGTGGTTTGCCCCTGAACAGGGGCGTTTTCTGTGGTAACAGACATTAGCATTTTCCCGGTTAATCCATTAACAGACTTGCCCCGCACTTATTTCGGAGCAAGCGCACTCATTTCGTCGCGTAATTCCTGGGACAGCGCCGGATCTTTCAGGATTGCCTCAAGCTCTTTTCTGAAAGTGGCGTTATCAAGCAGATTGGATTTGAGATCGCGTAATAAATTACGCATCGCCAGCATGGCGCGGAGTTGCGG
>NZ_LOAR01000046.1:0-827 GCF_001620885.1 Klebsiella sp. D5A
CACATTCATCACCCTGAATTTTTCACCATCGATCTCCTGCTCGATGCCGGGGAAGGTATACAGGTCATCAACTTTCTCAGCTTGCTGGGCTATAAACCCACGCCTCCTGCGTGTTTCGCCCTTCATATTGAACTCGCATACCCCGAGCGCATTAATGCGCCTGGAGGCCCCTTCCTGCGATTCAGTAAAATCCTCTTTCAGTCGTAAATCTGAGCCGGTGGTCAGGACGTCACCCTTACCGGTGGAAATCGTGCCGCCAGCCCGGAAAATCCATGCGTCAGTACGTCCGAACCCATCCGCGTACAGCACAAGCCGGTGCTCAGTCCCGACCTGCTCTTCCATGTACATCTGTACATAAGCGCCGTCCACGTCACCATAGGCCCCGCGCCCGGCCATCAATGAGCGTACCGGACTGGAGGTCAGTTGCGTTCCGATGGCTGGGTTTGCTGGCATGGTCGATGATGCTGTGATCCTCCCGTCCGTTACCCAAAAACTTTGTACCTGCGCGTTCAGGCGGTTCTGCCTGTCGTGGATAAGGCGAGCGGTATAATCCGCACTGCTGCCGTTGTAGTGGAAGTCAATGTAAGGCGTGCTCATTGACAGCTCGATCGCCTGCGTCAGAACCTTCCCCTTTGACGTGTTATCGATGTTGCCGCCAGCTGATAACCCACCGGGCAAAGTCGTCTGGTTATCGGTCCCAATAACGAGGATGTCATCAAAGGTATCTGACGGTGACACAGTGGTCGCTCTTGAACGCTGAACCCTGAACGGTGTTCCC
Source organism: Klebsiella sp. D5A (assembly GCF_001620885.1). NCBI lineage: Bacteria > Pseudomonadati > Pseudomonadota > Gammaproteobacteria > Enterobacterales > Enterobacteriaceae > Klebsiella > Klebsiella sp. D5A. Next base: position 779 of record NZ_LOAR01000046.1, read on the forward strand.
GAGCCAACGGCAATTGTCCCGCCTTGCCCCTGTTTTTTGAGCAGAGCCA
>NZ_LOAR01000047.1:0-715 GCF_001620885.1 Klebsiella sp. D5A
TGAGCGAACAGCGGACATCGTGACTCGAACAGGATTCATGCTAAGATGAAAAGGCATTTAATTGCCAGAAGTTGGCGAAGCCAATGAAAGGGATACGTAATGTTTACCCCAGAGTTTATAAATGAAGAACGCGGCGAATTTCTCCTTGTGGCCAACCACGCTCTGGCATCACCGGAATCGATAAAACTCAGTATTGCATACAATATTGCCAGAATAAGCTGGGGGCTATCGCAGCTTCCACCGCACATTCAAACTTGCCGGGTCGTCTATGACATCAGAGGGCAATCCATCCCAGATCAGGTTCAGGCCCAGATCAGGCAAGCACTTGAGCAGATAGCCATGGTGGAGTTTAAGAGCTGATGGGACTTCAGTTAATTATCAAAGCAGAACGTAACAAGATAGAAAAAGCATTGGGATCGCTGACACCAGAATGTGAAATATTCCCGGTCGCTGAAGGCCTTTTCGGTATTTCCATTTCGGAGCGAAGTCTCTCATCCGCGGGTGAATCTGCAGTTCTAAAAAAACTTGAACCACTCACACGTTTTGACCTGTGGCAGGGAGCCTGGCAAGAACCCAGGCGACGTTGGTTTTGGTGAGTTTCAGCGCTGAGTGAGATGGGGAAGTCGCATTGCGTGCTGGACGCAGATCGCCTGTCTTCATTAGCAAAGCGGCTTAAGGCTCTCAGTACTCAGATATGAATGTCCGCTCCTGGCAC
>NZ_LOAR01000048.1:0-712 GCF_001620885.1 Klebsiella sp. D5A
GCAGGCGACCGTTTTGTCTCTTCCCGGACGGGGCGTTTTTATGTCACGAAGAACGGAAACGCGACACTGACAACCTTTGGTCTGGTCCGTTTGCTGAAAGATAGCGTTCCGGGCAAAGAACAGTACTGGGTCACGCTGGATCCGGTGCTGGTGGAGCCGGATGGTGAAATTCAGGGGCTGATGCCGGAATGGATGCAGAAGGCAAAACAAAAAGGTGCTTTTGACGCCGTGGAACTGACGGAAGGAACGGAGGAATGGAAGGTCAGCGCCGGAACGCCCGTCGGGTTTATGGGCTGTATGGAGTCGCCGGGTGAGGGGAATCAGCTTGTGGACAGGGAGTGGTTTGTCCATCTGGAAGTGTTGAGTACAGACAGCAGAATGCCCGGATTTTTAGCCAATCCGGCGTGTGTGAAGGGTGAAAAAAAGTCAGTGCTGGCGCCAAAGGGAAAATCCCTGTTTACCCGACAGGATGCCGCGGGACAGCCGGTATTTACCCCGACATCGGCGAGGCTGGACGCGCAGTGCCAGCTCTCCCGGGGAGCGGCAACGCCCGTCTCGGATGAGTCACAAAAATGGTGGTATAAAGTCAGCGGCAGTGGCTGGTTACCACAAAATGATGTTGAGGAAGTTAACCAGTACGATTTAGAGAAACTTGGGTTTCAGGCGCTGGAGGAAAGCAGCGGGGGCGATGTGATGAACAGCCCGTATGAGA
>NZ_LOAR01000049.1:0-629 GCF_001620885.1 Klebsiella sp. D5A
ACTTTGATGATACCGCGCTCTACACGACCGGTAACAACGGTACCACGACCGGAGATGGAGAATACGTCTTCAATCGGCAGCAGGAACGGCTTGTCAATCGCACGCTCTGGTTCCGGGATATAGGTATCCAGGTGGCCAGCCAGTTCGATGATTTTCGCTTCCCACTCTGCGTCGCCTTCCAGCGCTTTCAGAGCAGAACCACGAACGATCGGAGTGTCGTCGCCCGGGAAATCGTACTGAGACAGCAGTTCACGAACTTCCATCTCAACCAGTTCCAGCAGCTCTTCGTCATCAACCATGTCGCATTTGTTCAGGAACACGATGATGTACGGAACGCCTACCTGACGACCCAGCAGGATGTGCTCACGAGTCTGCGGCATCGGGCCGTCAGTCGCAGCAACAACCAGGATCGCGCCGTCCATCTGCGCAGCACCGGTGATCATGTTTTTAACATAGTCGGCGTGGCCCGGGCAGTCTACGTGCGCGTAGTGGCGAGTCGGGGTGTCATATTCAACGTGAGAGGTGTTGATGGTGATACCACGAGCTTTTTCTTCCGGCGCGTTATCGATCTGGTCGAATGCACGAGCAGAACCACCGTAGGTTTTAGCCAGAACGGTAGTGATGGCAGC
>NZ_LOAR01000050.1:0-597 GCF_001620885.1 Klebsiella sp. D5A
AACTGACACGCCAGAATCTTCCCGCCAACGATATCCCGCGCATACTGGTTCGCCGCATTGACGTTCGGATAGGTAGCCATCAGTCAAACTCATCGAATTCATTCCCGTCATCGTCCGGATCCTTTTGTCCGCTGGTCATGCGAAGACGACTGAGCGGATCTAACCCCAACAGAGAGCCGAGGCGGGCAAGCTGGGAAACCGAGTCATTCCGGACATTAACTGCAGGGTGTTTTTTCAGGCCCCCCATTTCACTTTCTGAGGTCAGTCCGCTGGCCAGCATTTTTTCGGCTTCGAGCATCAGATGAAAAGCATTGCAGTAAGCCAGCAACAAAGGTGCGTCCTCCAGCTCAAACACCCCTCGGTCGATGAGTATTTTGCTTTGCGTCTTCCACATTCTTATTGCCGCCTCCCCCATTAACTCAGCGGGAGGCGCAATACGTGTTAATTTGCTTTTTTGCCCGGTGGGTAAAGTGGGTTTTCGGCCACCACCGGACGATCGAATTCCTCCGGCCATAAACGTTCCTTTGATAGATGAAACCTTCCGGAAAAAAGTTTCTTATTTCTGGCGTGTAAAAATAGACTTCAACGGGCAGTCCC
>NZ_LOAR01000051.1:0-547 GCF_001620885.1 Klebsiella sp. D5A
CACTACAAAGGCAGGTTCTTTAAGGTAAGGAGGTGATCCAACCGCAGGTTCCCCTACGGTTACCTTGTTACGACTTCACCCCAGTCATGAATCACAAAGTGGTAAGCGCCCTCCCGAAGGTTAAGCTACCTACTTCTTTTGCAACCCACTCCCATGGTGTGACGGGCGGTGTGTACAAGGCCCGGGAACGTATTCACCGTAGCATTCTGATCTACGATTACTAGCGATTCCGACTTCATGGAGTCGAGTTGCAGACTCCAATCCGGACTACGACATACTTTATGAGGTCCGCTTGCTCTCGCGAGGTCGCTTCTCTTTGTATATGCCATTGTAGCACGTGTGTAGCCCTGGTCGTAAGGGCCATGATGACTTGACGTCATCCCCACCTTCCTCCAGTTTATCACTGGCAGTCTCCTTTGAGTTCCCGGCCTAACCGCTGGCAACAAAGGATAAGGGTTGCGCTCGTTGCGGGACTTAACCCAACATTTCACAACACGAGCTGACGACAGCCATGCAGCACCTGTCTCACAGTTCCCGAAGGCACCAA
>NZ_LOAR01000052.1:0-491 GCF_001620885.1 Klebsiella sp. D5A
TTCACCGGCGGTAAGAGCCTGAAGTTGAGACGGGATGAGAACAACAGCGGCAACAGTGATAAACAGCTTGGCACCTGGCAGTCAGTCCGTGAGGACGCGAAGTTCCGGTTTGAGTTCTGGGCCATGATGCCGGCGGATCAGGCGCCCTCCTCCGGGTGGACAACGCTGGTCGGTATCCAGTCACAGAATGCTGCCGGGCAAAATGCCTGGCAGGCGGCGGTCACTGTCAGCGAAGCCTCTCTGGGCGCGCGCGATAAGTGGGTGAAATTCACGGGTATCGCCAGTAACAACGGGGCGGGCAGAACACGCGCGGTGGTCTGGATCTCCACCCGTGGCGCCACCGGCAACGGTACCCCTGGCTATTCACTGTATATCGACGATCTGGTCATCACGGATGTCACCGATGCGAAAGCGGCACAGGATGCCTCCGACGCGACGGCGAGCGCCGTGAGCGGCCTGACGGCGCGCGTAACGGATGCCGAAGGGAAAAT
>NZ_LOAR01000053.1:0-419 GCF_001620885.1 Klebsiella sp. D5A
TGCTGGTCGTCGATCATGGCAAGATATTCTGACATCAGGCTATCCGGGACAGGTTTAAATAGTCTCTCCGGTTTATTGGAACATTCATTCAACGTTGTTGCTCCGGTTAAAATGATATATGTCACCACCAAACGACATTATTTATTGATGACGCAACGGAAAACATACTGCGGACCAACACCATATTTTTCATAATCATCGTCTTTATTGATCTTTGGAACTGGCAAATCTGATTGTCTGAATACGGTTAAAGCGTATTGTCTGTCACCGCCAACATTCCCGCGGAGGACTTTTTCGGTCCCCTTTACGGGTCCCTGAGGATCGTTTACCGGAGAATGAGAGTAATAATCTGACGCATACCAGTCATTGGTCCATTCTGAGCCACTAAGTCCCATATCATACAGACCCAGGGGGTTTGG
>NZ_LOAR01000054.1:0-381 GCF_001620885.1 Klebsiella sp. D5A
CGCCAAAACATCTTCGGCGTTGTAAGGTTAAGCCTCACGGTTCATTAGTACCGGTTAGCTCAACGCATCGCTGCGCTTACACACCCGGCCTATCAACGTCGTCGTCTTCAACGTTCCTTCAGGAGACTTATAGTCTCAGGGAGAACTCATCTCGGGGCAAGTTTCGTGCTTAGATGCTTTCAGCACTTATCTCTTCCGCATTTAGCTACCGGGCAGTGCCATTGGCATGACAACCCGAACACCAGTGATGCGTCCACTCCGGTCCTCTCGTACTAGGAGCAGCCCCCCTCAATTCTCCAGCGCCCACGGCAGATAGGGACCGAACTGTCTCACGACGTTCTAAACCCAGCTCGCGTACCACTTTAAATGGCGAACAGCCAT
>NZ_LOAR01000055.1:0-376 GCF_001620885.1 Klebsiella sp. D5A
ATATCACCACCGCATTTTCCGGCGCCAGTTACGGCATTATAACCGCTGAAACCGCCAGTACCTCGTCGTTTGCTAACCAGCTGGCCAGCGCATTTGCATTCTGGCGTAGTGTGGCGGAGGGCTGGTCGATGGCCCTGACCGGCAGTGGCAATATCACCCTGACTGACCCGATCACCGGAAAGCAGGTGACCGTGCCGGCGATAGGCGGGATGGCGAAGGCATCGGATCTTAACGCGCTGGCAAAACTCACCGGAGGAAACAAACTCGACGGCTCGCAGGTTATAACCAGCGATAATGCCGGTTTTATTCTCGGTAAGAACTCAGATCTGGCTCTGCTCAAAAAACAGGGGCAAGGCGGGACAATTGCCGTTGGCTC
>NZ_LOAR01000056.1:0-365 GCF_001620885.1 Klebsiella sp. D5A
TTCGCTCAAACCCTCGTTTGGGCGAACGCCTTTTTTGGAGCAAAAAACATGGCCTTTAACCCGGAGCTGGGGAGTACGTCTCCCGCTGTGCTGCTCGATAATGCCGAGCGCCTGGATAAGCTGGTCAATGGGTCTGCGCTGACTGAACCAGATCGCGCTGGCGATGATCTGGATACCTGGCGCGGAATGATGGCGAAAAACGATGAAGTCAGGCAGAACCTGATCCCGCTCAGTAAGCAGTACGCGACGCTGGCGGCGGCGCAGGCGGATATCGCGAATATTCCGGTAGGATCGACCACGTATTACCGCAGCCCGGATGACAGCGCTCTTGCGGTTGAGGTGATGAACGTTAGCGGGACGCTGCA
>NZ_LOAR01000057.1:0-353 GCF_001620885.1 Klebsiella sp. D5A
ACCACCTGTACTGGCGTTGAAATGTTCCGCAAACTGCTGGACGAAGGCCGTGCTGGTGAGAACGTTGGTGTTCTGCTGCGTGGTATCAAACGTGAAGAAATCGAACGTGGTCAGGTACTGGCTAAGCCGGGCAGCATCAAGCCGCACACCAAGTTCGAATCTGAAGTGTACATCCTGTCCAAAGACGAAGGCGGCCGTCATACTCCGTTCTTCAAAGGCTACCGTCCGCAGTTCTACTTCCGTACTACTGACGTGACTGGCACCATCGAACTGCCGGAAGGCGTAGAGATGGTTATGCCGGGCGACAACATCAAAATGGTTGTTACCCTGATCCACCCGATCGCGATGGACGA
>NZ_LOAR01000058.1:0-303 GCF_001620885.1 Klebsiella sp. D5A
AAATCTATGGTCCCCCCCATTTTTGCAATACTGATTAACGGGCGATGTGGTTGGCTTGCTTAAATCTATCCGGCGTCTGTTTGGGGCTTGCCCCAGCGCCACGATGAGAGTCGCGCCTGACGATCCTTAAAAGCCCGTCGGCTTCTGAAGCCGATTTTTATGTCAGGATCTTCGCCAGGCCGGTAGGCCGTTCACGTCATCCGTTGTTCAGCTATCGCAAAACCTGAAGGGTGAATTGTGGTACTGCAACAACCGCAGGGTCAGGCGTTCAAGGCGTCTGGCCCTGCTTCATATTGCGCATGG